>JBPXJX010000229.1:0-20804 GCA_051715525.1 Bacteroidales bacterium | reverse complement strand
TCGATCTGCCAATATTATCGGCAGTAACAGGCTCACCCCTCATTTCCAACTTTTGTGATGGTGTGATGGCAGGTGGAACAGCAATCCAAAGGATGATATAGGTTATAAGACCTAAACCTCCCCAGAAAAGGGTGAATACGAATATTAATCGAAGTACAAGAGGCTCAATCCTCCAGTAGTAGCCAATTCCTGAGCACACTCCGCCTAAAATTCGGTCGTCTGTATCGCGGTATAGTCTGCGATAGCTTCTGTAATCTTCTTGCATACTGTTTTTCATAGTTTCATCTCCTTCAATTTCACCAGGTTCGCCCATAATTTTGATTATTCGGTTGATCTCATTGATATCAACGGCCTGGTTTTCATTTTTAATTTTTTCGCGCAGATGTTCTGCGATTCTAGTTTCGATATCTGATATAATTTCCTGTTTTCCCTCCTCGTTCGAGAAATGGAATTCTAATCTTTTCAGGTAGCCATTAAGCACGTTATAAGCATCTTCTTCGAGGTTAAAGATGCTTCCACTTAGGCTTACTGTCATTGTTTTTTTCATAGTTTTAATATATTATTACCTCGCTTGTTAAGGTATTATTACACTGCAAATATAATGTTAAAATATATACTATGCAATACATAGTAGTAATATATTTCAAAAATAGTGTTAAAATTCTTAGTCTTGTTCACAAAGAGGAGTTTTTTTATAGGTTTGCTAATAATTATTTAACTTAACAGCACTAAATGATCTTGATATGGCAAAAGGGATTCTTAGAAAGATGGATATTCGGAATCTTGGTTCAGAATATCAAATAAAAGCTGATTATTCTTTGATTCTGAAAGATGAGCATTTACCAATAAACGGTTTAATAGGCAAGCATCTTAACATTTGCTTTTCGGGAAATATATTTTGTATAAGATGCGGAAAAAAGACATCCAAGTCGTTTGGACAAGGTTACTGTTACCCTTGCTTTTCATCGGCTCCCGAAACAGAAGAATGCGTTTTGCGTCCTGAACTTTGTAAAGCTCATCTTGGGGAAGCACGAGACATTAAGTATGCAACAGAACATTGCTTAATCGACCATTTTGTGTATTTAGCTTGGTCGGGCGGATTAAAGGTTGGAGTTACCCGACACCATCAAATACCTACTCGATGGCTTGATCAGGGGGCAACTAGGGCAATCAAAGTATGCAGAACAACGAATAGATATAATGCTGGTCAGGTTGAGGTAGAATTGAAGAAAATATTTGCTGATAAAACCAACTGGCAAGCCATGTTAAAGGGTATTGAGAGTAATGACTTATCGTTATTCGCAGAAAAAAATAAAGCAATAGACTTTTTAACGAAAACAAATATTGAGTTTATTATTGAAGAAGATACTGAGTATTCTATCCAATTCCCAATAACTCAATATCCTGAGAAGGTTAAGTCATTTTCGTTCGATAAAGAACCTGTTTTTTCTGGAGAGTTAACAGGTATTAAAGGTCAATATCTAATTGTCGATAAAAGCAGAGTTATTAATATAAGGAACCATAGCGGTTACGAAGTTGAATTTAAATGAGAAAGGGGCTTTTGCCCCTTCCTTGTTAATATTATGTATTGGTAATGTCGATAGCAATTTTTAATATCTTATAAACTTCGCCATGAGAGTTATAAAGCGGGGTATACGTTTCGAGGAAAGTGTAATCAAAACCGTTGATTGTGAATTTTGATGTTTGCTTTTTAGTGTTCCCCCTTCGTAAATCAGCCCAAAATTGCTCGTAGCTAATGCGCTGTGATTCGCTTATTTTAAAACCCTCGGAGTGGTGTTTCCCAATTATTTTATCGCGGGGTACACCTAGAATACTTAGGTATGAGTCGTTTACAGTTAAAACATAGCCTTTTGTATCGTATTCCATTAAGTAAGCTGATGCGCTAAGCGCATTTGCAAGCCCTTCGAGTTCAAAAGTTTTGCGCGAAGCCTCTTCTTGTGTTGATTGAAGTTCTTCCATGTTCTGGCGCATCTCCTCCTCCTGAGCAGCCATAATTTCAGCTTGTTCTTGCGATTTTTCTAAAAGTTCATTAGTACGTGTGTTAACATTAACAGAATGAAGAGTAGAAGCAATGTTTTGGGCAAGTTTTTTAACAAGGTCGATTTCGTGGGGTAAAAATTTGTTAAACGAGGTGAGCTCTATAACCCCAAGAACCTCGTCTTCAACGATAAGAGGAACTAGAAGTAATGCGTTGGGATTTGCATCACCCAACCCAGAAGTAATTTCGATATAATCTTCAGGTATTTCAATAAGATTAATTACATCCTTTTCGGCTGCGCATGTACCAACAAGTCCTTCACCTTTGGCAAATATTTTCTTGATTCGTCTATTGCGATCAAAAGCGAATGCAGCAATAAGATTGTACTCTTCATTCTGTGATTTATCGTTTTGCACAAATAGTCCACCTTGAACAGCTTTTAGGTACCAAACAAGGTTTTTGATAATCTCATCGCCTAGTTTTGCTTGATTATTGTTATTTTGCCGCAGTATCTCAGCAAAAAGAGTTAACCCCTCGTTAGCCCACTTCACTTTTTCTTCTTCTGCCTTACGTATATTCTCTTCATGTCGAGCTTTAATAAGGCTATCGCGCATATCAATAAGCGATTTACCCAATACATCATCTTCGCTAAGAAGAGTTAATTCTACGTCAAGATTACCACTTCCAATTAAACGTGCAAACACCGTTTTATTATTAATGCCTGTCATTGATGAGGAGAGCGCGTTTGCCATAATCTCAATCTCATCACCTGTTTTGATATCTAAAGTAGCCGAGCTATCAATTTTACCTTTTGCTGCATCTTCGAGCAGTTTTGTCATTTTATTGATAGGACGGGTTAAATAGTTGGTGAAAATAAAAAGTACAATAATTAGAATTAAAATACCAACAACCCCTGCAACCAGGTTAAGATTGTAATTTTTGTTTGCTTCGGCTAAAATCTGGTTTTTTGGAACAACAATACCCAACGACCAAGGAGTATTTGTTTTTCCAACAATGATTGGTGCTAAAGAGTAGTAAATTTCTTCTCCTGATTTTGTTTTATAGGTAAAGCTAAAAAATTCGCCTTTTTGTACTTTATCTAATATTTTGAACTCTTTTACAAGTTCGGGCTGTTTATCCGTGATATTTTTTTTATAGAAAGCAGTATCGGGATGGGCTACAAAAACCCCTTTGTTTGAAATGAGAAAAGCGTAGCTATTGCTGTAAGGTTTGATACTATGAACGAGATCTTGGAATCTATTTAGTAAAAGGTCTAAGCCTATCAACCCGATAAATTTACCATTTTCAAGCAAAGGTGAAGCAAGCGAAGTCATCATTTTGCCTCCCTGAAGAACCGAGATATATGGCTCTTCAAATCGCTCATTGGCTCCAGCTTTCATCCTTCCATATGTGGGTGGATCGCCAGTTAAACTTCTTATTTCTTTTTTTGTTTTTAAAACATTATTCTCTCTATAAACGATATAAAACTGTCTGCCAGTTGGTTTATCCCACTTTGGATCAAGATTACTTAGCTCCCAGCTATCCCAAAGGGCATCAATTTGAGGGTTTTCTTTAAAAACCCGATTGTACATATCTCGATAGTGAACAAGCCATTTCTCTTGAGGAAGCGATTTATATTCGAGTAACGCATTCGAAAGAGTTTTTGCAACAACTAAATCTTTATTGAGCCATTCCTCTATTTGGAGAGCATTCTGCTTTACAACTGCATCAGAGTATTCTATGGCATCTTTATATATTATTTTTCTTGATGTATGACTAATGAACATGAAAATGGATGAGAACACAATGATTATGGCTCCCAATATGAAGATAATTATCTTCTGCCAGATCTTGAATTTTATTTTCATATCATGAAATATTAAAAAAATCAACCTTAAACATAAGCAAAAATAGTTAATAGATTGATTAATATCTACCTTTTTTTAATTCGATTTTTTTTATTGATCAATTATTGAAACAACTTATATTTCTAACTGTATAAATTATTTATGTAAAACATACCCTAATAATTCAACACTTTTTTAATTTTGGGAAAATTTATGTCAACAAACGCCCTATCAATGACAAATTTAGATTTAAAATCGCGAGTTAAGATCCTAAAATCGATTGGCCTTTTCTCTTCGGTTCGCGAAGAGGTGCTTAACCAGATTGCTGAAGTGTTAGTTCCTAAGAAGCTTGAAAAGGATGAATTACTTTTTAAAAAGGGGGATGATGATCATACTCTTTACATTGTTGTTAAGGGGAGCGTAAAAGCCCATGTAGGCGACCATAACTATGCGATTTTTCAATATTCTGATTATTTTGGCGAGTACTCTTTACTCGATTCATCGACTCGCTCAACTTCTGCAACGGCATTAGAACTTACAGACTTGCTTGGTTTTGAGCAGGCTGACTTTTTTCGATTTCTCGATAACAACCCCTCGATGGTAAGGGCTATGCTTAACAGCTTGGTTTGGAGATTGAGAGATTATAACTTTCTTGAGGCTGAGCTCACTGCAAAGAATATTGAGGTTCATAAACAGAAAGAGGCAATTGAACTTCAGAGAAAAGAACTTGAGTCGTTGAATTCAACAAAGGACAAGTTTTTTGCAATAATTGCTCATGATTTAAAAAATCCTTTTAGTACAGTATTAGGTTTATCAGAGTTACTAGCAAAAGAATTTGAAACTTTTGATGCCGAAAAGCTCAAAATTTTTATCGAACAAATCTATAAATATTCAAATAACACCTTTAATCTCCTCGAAAACCTTCTTCAATGGTCGATGCTTCAAACAGGAAGAATGCCATTAAAACCAAAGCTAGTTAATATTAACGAGCTAATTGCTGAGAACATTGAACTTTTAAGAGGAAACGCATTACAGAAAGGGATTGAAATCCAATCGAGGCTTATTGATGATGGTTTTGTTTTTGTTGATGTAAGTATGATTACAACGGTAATCCGTAACTTGCTATCTAACGCCATTAAGTTTACTGCTCAATCGGGCACAATTAGCATAGATATTGTAAAAGATGGCAGCATGCTTAAAGTCTCAGTAGAGGATAATGGTGTTGGCATTGCAGATCAGGATATGCAAAAGCTTTTCAAAATTGATTCAAACCCAACCTCAATAGGAACATCGATGGAAAAAGGAACTGGGCTTGGCCTAATTCTTTGTAAAGATTTTGTTGAGCGGAATGGAGGAACAATTTGGGTTAATAGCCAGTTAGGTCGTGGCACAAAATTCTTTTTTACAATCCCAAGTGTAAACAGCAATCAGATATAGCAAAAGTTCACCTAATCTTCAACAACCAGTAACCTGCTAATTATACCATCGCTAACAAGGAATTGTTCCGATGGAATGTGCAGTGTAGAACCATCAAGTTTTAAAAGATTTTGTTCAATTAGTTTTTTTGCAGAGTTAAGCATTTGCTCAACGAGCAAAGGGCTGTAGTTACTTTTTATCTCCTGAATATTTAATCCCCATATAGTTCTTAAACGGGTTAGAATTACCTCGTTAAAAAGGGTAATTTCATTTAGATCTTCTTGTTCGACGTTTGGCGTATTTGACTCAATTCCAGTCTCCCATTTTTGATATGAGTGCGGGTTCCATGCCCTTTGTCTTTTATTATATGAATGTGCCGCTGGACCTAATCCAAGATATGGTATGCCTTTCCAGTACGATGTGTTGTGCTTTGAGTAAAAACCTTCTTTAGCAAGATTTGAGATTTCATAGTGTATAAACCCATTGGCTGAAGCCATATTTTGTAATAGGTCGAACTGTGCAACGCTTGTGGCTTCGTCAACTTCAGAAAAAGTCTTTTTATTGAGTTTTCGGGTTAGGGGCGTTCCCTCTTCGTAAGTAAGATGATAGCAAGAGATGTGCTGAATATTCAAAGAGAACGCTTTATTTAGGCTTAGCTCCCAACTTTGTATTGTTGAGTTTGGAATTCCATAAATCAGATCGATGCTGATGTTATCAAACCCGCTACGAATGGATATATTTACTGCTTTCTCAGCATCATCAGCATTATGCCTGCGACCCATAAACTTAAGCTCATCGTCGATGAAAGATTGAACGCCAATGCTAACTCGATTAATCCCTGCAGCTCGATAAGCTCGCATTAAATCTGAAGTTACATCATCAGGGTTAACCTCGATGGTTATTTCTGCATCAGCAGCAATTGTGAATGCTCTAGATATGCTATGTAAAATGTATTCAACCTGTGAAGCAGTTAATAGCGAAGGCGTTCCACCGCCAAAGTAAATGGTATCAATCTTTTCATTTGGGATAAATTCCTTTCGGAGTTTTAACTCCTTTTCGATAAGTAAGTGGAAGTGCTCTGTTTTTTCGCTTAAACCCAAAGAGTAGAAATCGCAATAAAGGCATTTCTTTTTACAGAATGGAACGTGTATATAAATGCCTGCCATTTTTATTGATTTTGAGTTTGGGTTGGGCTTAGTAAATCTATATCTTTGCAAAAATATACAAAAATGAAGATATACAAGATTGCCCTTGGTTGCGACCATGCCGGCTACTCCACAAAGGAAAGCATAAAAAAAATACTAGAAGATTTAGGTCATAAAGTATGGGATTTTGGAACTCATAGCGAGGAAAGCGTTGATTATCCCGATTTTATTCATCCGCTTGCAAAGGCCGTTGAGGAGGGCGATTATACATTTGGTCTGATTTTTTGTGGTAGCGGAAATGGTGTAAACATTGTTGCCAATAAATATCAAGGCGTTCGCTCAGCGCTTTGCTGGACTGAGGAGATTGCCAAACTTGCTCGTCAGCATAATAATGCCAACGTTTGTGCAATTCCAGCTCGTTTTATTGAGTTACATCTGGTAAAACAGATTGTGAAAGCTTTCCTTGAAACTGAATTTGAGGGTGGACGCCATACCCGTAGGGTTGAAAAAATTCCTGTTCAGAAATAATCTTTACTCCGAAGCCTTTGTTATATAGTTTGTTGGTAAAGTAACCAGCAAAGAGTGAGAAATATGTTCGAGGCGAACAACGACCTTTTGTTTGCCTTTATGCTCAATGAGCTCTCCCGTTAACCCGATTAAAGTTCCAAACTTAACTTCAACCTTTGCTCCAGGTTCGAGAGTTTCTTCCAATACTTCAACTTCTACATCCTGCTCAAGGAGGTTTTTTATTAAATCGATTTGTTTATCGGGAATAGGAACAGCTTTACCTTCGAAAGTTACATACCTAACAATACCGAAGGTATTAAGAACATTATAGTAATCCTTTTGAGCAATTCGAACGAAGATATACGAACGGAAAAGTGGCTCTTCGACCATCTTTTTACGATCGCTCCACTGTTTTAATCGTCGATGTATTGGAAGATATGTTTCAATGCCATTGGCCATTAAACGCTCAAACGCCTTTTTTTCGTTTCGAGGTTTAGTGTAAGCTGCGTACCAACGTGATTCATTAACTTTTTCTAGGGCCATCAAAAGGTATTTTCAATGGTCAAATATACAAATGCAAATGTGTTGATGCAAAAGTGCTAAAGCTTTTGAAAGCATAAGATTAAAAATGAGCACAATTCTTTGTTTTCAAATCCAATACTTTTATAACTTTGATCTTTTAATAATTAACCTAAAAACTGTAATCATGAATTTAGTAGATCGTGCAAAGAACATAATCCTTAAACCTAAGGATGAGTGGACATTGATAGATCAAGAGGACACATCAGTGGCAACATTAACTACAACTTACCTTTTTCCTCTTGCATTAATACCTGCTATTGCAGCGTTTATTGGTTATGGTGTTATTGGTGTTGCTTTTTTTGGGCCAATTCCAAGTTGGGGTTTAAAAATGGCAATTATCTCATTAGTCTCAACAATTTTAGGTGCTTTTATTTCAGCAAAGGTTATTGAAATTCTTGCCCCTAATTTTGGTTCGGTTAAAGATTTTAGAAAAACAATGCAACTTGTTGTTTATGCGTACACACCTTTTATGCTTGCTGGCGCTTTTCAGGCAATTCCTGTGTTAGGCATACTTGGTATTGTTGGATTATATGGACTTTACCTGCTATATATTGGGCTTAAACCAATGCTAAAAACCCCAGATGATAAAGTTACCGTTTATTTCGTTGTTAGTCTATTAGTAATTATTGCTGTTTACTTTATAATTGGAGCAATTCTTTCCGCATTTCTTATTGGCAAAGCATATACCATAATGCCTCAATAGTTGTTTAAAAATATTTTAGAAGCCAATGATTGTATTAGATCATTGGCTTTTTAATTTTATAACACTATTAATTTTATGAAATCATTCATTTTGAATAATTTTATACAATAAAATCATATGATCATGAAAAATATTATTTTAAACAAAATATTCATCTCTCTTGCGGTGTTAACGATAGTTTCGTGTAGTAGCGTTAGCAAAAAGGCGACCCTTAAACCCGATCAAATCTTTGGATATTGGAAAACCCTTGTTGGAGAGAATGAATATGTTCAGTTCGAAAAGGTCGATAGCGAATATGTTTATTCTGCTTTTACTTATGATCGTTTGTCCACATCAGGAATTTGGGAACTTGAAGGCAATAATATTACAATTACATTCGATGATGGCTCATCGATTACCCAAACGGTAAGTTTCCAAAACGATACGATGCTTTTCAATGGAGGCGAAGAAAAGTATGTTCGTGCGATTATATCGTCAGATGGAAGAACGCCATTAAAAGAAATTGGTGATGTTGAGGTGCTTGAAGCAGTAATTAAAAGTGTAAACGTTGTTTTCTCGGAGCCAGAACCTTTTAAAGAAGAGTGGGCGACACCAACCATAAACTGGCAAAAAATATCTACAGAGGTTGTTCTAAAATCTGATGTTTTATCGGATATGGTAGATGTTGCAAATCAAATATCAAAATATTTGGTCAGTCAGGATTTTGATATTGATTCAACGAGAACCACAGAAGTCATAAACAGCTATAAAAAAGAGAATCTTATTGTGATGATTCGTTTAAGAGGCCCTAAAGAACCGGCTGCAGGACAAATCTGTTTTATTGATGTTATCAGTGGTCTTGATAAAAAGTAAGCAAAACTGTTCTGCTTTCACTTCCATTCAGTAAAAATTCTGCTATTTTTGCCTTGCTTTGAGTGCAGGGCTTTTTTATGTTGTTATAAATCAATAAAATATTCTTTATGAAACCAACTTTAGTAATTCTTGCAGCAGGAATGGGTAGTCGCTATGGCGGCCTTAAACAGGTAGATGGACTTGGACCAAACGGTGAAACTATTATTGATTACTCGGTTTTTGATGCCATGCGTGCAGGATTTGGAAAAGTAGTTTTCGTTATCAGAAAAAGTATTGAAAAAGACTTTTTGGAGGTTTTTGGAAATCGCTTTAAAGGGAAAGTACCCTTTGAGATCGTTTTTCAAGAACTTGATATGCTACCAGCGGGATATACATGCCCTTCTGATAGAACAAAACCATGGGGAACAGCACATGCTCTTTGGGTAACCCGCAATGTAGTTAAAGAGCCTTTTGCAGCAATAAATGCCGATGATTTTTATGGTTATGATGCTTTTAGAGTTCTTGCCGAGGCACTAGCGAAGCCAAATCTTGCAAAAGGAACTTACTTTATGGTTGGATATAGGTTAGGAAAAACATTATCAGAGCAGGGATTTGTTTCAAGAGGAGTATGTACCACTGATAATAATAGGATGCTTCAAACTTGTGTTGAGCGAACTCAAATCGAACGATCTAATGGCAAAGTTTTCTTTAAAGATGAACATGGGAAAGATGTTGAGGTAGATGAAAACCTTCCAGTTTCAATGAATTTTTGGGGCTTAACTCCCGACTTCTTTAGCTATACCGAAGAGATGCTTTCAGGATTTTTATCGGGCTCAATTACCAATGCGAAGGCAGAATTCTACATCCCTACAGTTGTAAATAAGTTGGTTGGTGATGGAAAGGCAACTTGCGAAGTTCTTCCAACCTCTGCTGAATGGTTTGGTGTAACCTATCCTGGCGATAAGCCTATGGTAATGGGGCGATTAAAAGAATTAGTTGATAAAAAAGAGTACCCATCGCCACTTTGGTAATTGTTTAGAATGAACTTTTAAAGGTTACAAACAACGATTAACTGTCAACGAACAACTATTATGCTAACCGTAGTAGCAATAATGACAGCCGGTATACTCTTCGGCTATTTAATTCGAAAAAGGTCGATGCTTATCAAAGTAAATGATAAGTTGATTACGTATGCCATATACCTGCTACTTTTCATTCTTGGGCTTTCGATAGGAGCAAATGAGGTTATCATGAAAAATCTTCCTACCCTTGGGTTAAAGGCATTGGCTCTTACCCTTGGTGGAGTGACTGGAAGCGTTTTGCTTGGTTGGGTTACCTATGTTCGGTTCTTTAAATCGAAGGAGTAGGCATGAAGGGCAGTTTAATCATATTAGGCTTTTTTACAGCAGGTTTGCTGTTGAGTTTCTATCATATTTTCCCCTCTGATTTACTAAAAGAGGAATACAGCAGCTATGCTCTTTACGTTTTGATGTTCCTCGTGGGAGTTGGAGTTGGTGCCGATGCAAAAGCTTTTCAAGCATTAAAGGGTTTTAACCTTCGGATTTTTCTTGTGCCATTAACTACAATTTTAGGAACAGCAATTGGTGTTGCTATCGTTTACTTAATTATTCCTGATTTATCATTAAAAGATGCACAAGCGGTTGGCTCTGGTTATGGGTATTATAGTTTATCAAGCATAATCATTACCGAAACGTATAGCAAAGCGCTAGGGGTGGTAGCACTTCTATCGAATGTGATGCGTGAGATTATCACCCTTTTAGCTGCGCCAATCATTGCAATATACTTTGGAAAAATAGCTCCGATTTGCTCAGGAGGTGCAACTAGCATGGATACTACTCTGCCAATTATAACAAAAGCATCGGGGAAAGAGTATGCCATAGTATCGCTATTCCATGGAATTGTATTAACTATCCTTGTTCCTTTTATTGTATCGTTAATATTATCGTTTACTTAAAACATTTTATATTAAGCTTTCGTATTGATAAATATCATTGCATTTGGCATTTACAATGATTTATATTTGCACAAATCATCCTTTAATGATTAGCAGTCTAACATCAACTTTATACCACAACAATGGCAAGGGGCTCTTCTCTTGCTGGATTTGCTGATTAATTTCGTCTACTTTTTAAGCATTTACTTTTCTAATTTATTGGTAATTTGAATATTCTTATTGATGAATTTTCAATTTTTCAATTTTTCAAAAATTTTCGTTGTAATTAATCTATTTTCAATAATCAAAAACTATGTTTGAAAAGATAGTACCCCATACTACAACCCCCGAAAGAGCTGCAACCGCAGAGGGTAATTTCTACGAGTCAAAGCATAATAAGATTGGCCCAGGAATGAATGAGCGCATTCAAAAGCTGCGTAAGCTAAGTTTTGAAACTGAGCCATCGCTTTCCATTGAGCGTGCTTTGCACGAAACCGCTTTCTATAAGGAAAACTATGGAAAGTACTCAATCCCAGTATTACGAGCATTAAACTTTCTAGATCATTGTAAAAGAAAAACAATATATATTGGCGAAGGAGAGCTGATTGTTGGCGAGCGCGGACCAAAGCCAAAGAGCGTGTGTACTTTTCCTGAGCTTACATGCCACAGTGTAGAAGACTTAAACGTTCTCAATACCCGAGAGCTTCAGCGTTACACCATATGTCAGGAAGATATTGACCTTTATGAGAAAGAGGTTATCCCATATTGGCAAGGTAAAACTCAACGCGAGCGAATTTTTAGCCATGTACCTGATAGTTGGCGTGCTGCTTACGAGGCAGGATTATTTACCGAATTTATGGAGCAACGAGCTCCCGGTCACACCACCCTTGATGGTAAGATATACCGAAAAGGCATGCTCGATTTTAAAAGGGAGATTGCCGAAAACCTTGCCAAGCTCGACTACCTTAACGATACCGAAGCCACTGATAAGGCTGAACAGTGGAAGGCAATGGACATCTCATGCGATGCGGTTATTGTATTCGCCGAACGTCATGCTGAACTGGCCGAGGAATTGGCAAAAAAGGAGAAAGATCCACAAAGGGTAAAAGAGCTAAAGCGAATTGCCGAAGTTTGTCGCTGGGTTCCTGCCAATGCTCCTCGAAATCTTTGGGAAGCCATTCAAATGTATTGGTTTGTTCACCTTGGAACCATTACCGAATTGAATGGTTGGGATGCCATGAACCCCGGACATTTCGACCAGCACTTAACCCCATTCTACGAAAAAGAGATTGCCGCCGGAACGCTTACACGCGACGAGGCTAAAGAGTTGTTATCATGCTTTTGGATTAAGGTGAACAATCACCCAGCACCACCTAAGGTTGGAATTACAGCACGAGAAAGCGGTACATATAACGATTTTACAAATATCAATTTCGGCGGTGTAAAATCCGATGGTTCCGATGGAACAAGCGAGGTTTCATATATTATGCTTGAAGTTACCGAAGAACTTCATATCCTACAACCAGGCAACTCAGTACACATTAGTGCTAAAACTCCTGATAAATTTTTACACGCAGCTGCGCATTTAATTCGTCAGGGGCATGGTTATCCATCAGTGTTTAATCCCGATATCTATATCCTTGAGTTGCTGCGTCAAGGAAAATCTTTGCAAGATGCTCGGGAAGGCGGATGTAGCGGATGTATCGAGGTTGGTGCTTTTGGTAAGGAGGCTTACCTGCTAACAGGTTACCTCAATGTTCCTAAAATTTTCGAGGTAACGCTGAATAACGGCATAAATCCTGTGACAGGTAAAATGGTTGGGATTCAAACCGGCGATCCTCGCAATTTCAAATCATACCAAGAACTTTACGATGCTTTCTTAAAGCAGGTTCAGTATGTAGTTGATCAGAAAATGCGCGTTAGCAATTACATCGACAGGATGTTTGCCAAATACGCTCCTGCGCCGTTCCTATCGGTTGTTATTGAGGATTGCATCACTAAAGGGCGCGATTACTACGATGGTGGCCCACGATATAATACAAGCTATATTCAGTGCTGTGGGCTTGGAACCATTACCGATAGCCTTGCTGCCTTGAAAAAGCATGTTTTTGAGGAGAAAACATTTAGCATGGATAAGGTTTTAAATGCTGTGCTTAAAAACTTCGAGGGCGATGAGCTGATGAGGCAAACTATTATAAATCGTACACCATTCTTTGGTAACGATGATGATTACGCCGACTCTATTGCCGTTAAGGTTTATAATGATTTAGTTGATACAATTGATGGCAAGCCCAACATTAAGCCTGGCGGCAAATACCATTTGAATATGCTCTCTACCACATGCCACGTATATTTTGGCAAGGTTATGGGAGCAACACCAAACGGACGCTTGGCAGGTAAATCGATATCCGATGGAACATCTCCATCGCATGGAGCTGATACAAAAGGTCCTTCGGCAGTAGTAAAATCGCTAACCAAACTCGATCATACAAAATCAGGTGGGACTCTTTTAAACCAACGGTTTTTACCTAGTTTGATGAGAAAAGAGGAGGATATTAAAAAACTTGGACATCTTATTAGGAGCTATTTCACACTTGGTGGTCACCATATTCAGTTTAATATTGTAGATACCGCTACGCTATATGCAGCCCAAGCTTGTCCCGAGGATTACAAGGATTTATTGGTTCGTATGGCTGGTTACAGCGATTATTTTAACGATATGAATGCCGATTTGCAGCAGGAGGTAATTGAGCGAACCGAGAATGATGCTTTTTAATTTGTATAAATAATGAGCCTCATTTTCGATATAAAACGATACGCCATTAATGATGGACCAGGTATTCGGGTTGTAATCTTTTTTAAAGGTTGCAATCTGCATTGCGCCTGGTGCCATAATCCCGAGAGTATATCATCAAAGGTTGAAAAGATGTATGCTCCAGCCAAATGTATTAAATGCGGATCGTGTGTTGCAACTTGTCCTGAAAAAGCAATTACATTAACTCCCGATGGAATAATCACCAACCCTGACCTTTGCACTTCGTGTGGAAAGTGTGCTGATGTTTGCCCAACAAAAGCAATTGAAATGTCTGGGAGGGTGATGACTGTTCCTGATATCATGGATATTATAGAAAAGGAACGGGTTTTCTTCGATCAATCAGGCGGTGGAGTTACTTTTTCAGGCGGTGAGCCATTGATTCATTCAAAAATGCTAATCGAACTGCTTGATGAATGCCACAAGAGGAAAATTCATACAGCGGTTGATACTGCTGGTAATGTCAGCACCGAAACAATTCTTGCGGTTGCCAAAAGAACCGATCTTTTTCTTTACGATTTAAAGATGATGGATTCAGGAATGCACAAGAAATGGGTTACTTCCAATAATGAAATGATACTCAAAAATCTGAAAGCAATTTCCGATGTAAGCGCTAAAATAATTATTCGTATCCCCTTGATTGGAGGTATTAATGATTCAGTAGAGAATATCGAGCAAACAGCAAAGTTTATTTCTGAATTAGCAGGAGATAAAAAAGAAGTTAATCTTCTACCCTACCATAATATTGCTCAAAACAAGTATATGAAATTGGGTAAGGCCAAAAGTTTTGAAAAACTAGAGGAACCCAGTAAAATAAGCCAAGAGAGAGCAATATTAATTTTTCAGAATTTTGGCATACACGCCACAATAGGAGGATAATAGATTTGAAATAATTCATTAAAAAGTAATTTATATGAGTAAGTGTAATTCGTTAATCTTAAACGCATTATTTCTTATACCAATATTTCTAAAAGGACAAGTAAGCGTTGAGGACTATGCACGTGCCGAAAAGTTTTTACAACGCAACTTAGAAAAGAATATTTACACCCGTTGGGTTGAACCAACATGGGAATCTAAAGGAAATGCTTTTATTTACAACGTTATCACTCGAAATGGCAAAGAGTTTTTTAGGGTTAATCCAGTCTCAAAGCAGAAAGTAGCTGTTTTCGACCATTCAAAATTGGCAGCTCTTCTAACCGATAGCCTAAAGGAGTCAGTAAAACCATATGAACTTCCAATTAGTCAGGTTGAATTTGCAGGAAAAGATGAAATAGCTTTTTTGGCTAAGGAAAAACAATGGATTTATAATACTGCGAATAATACATTATCACAAAAAAATAGCGAACCTTCATTAACCGATAAGCAATCATTATCGCCTGATGGAAAGTGGATTGCGTTTATTAAGGAGGGCAATATTTTCCTCAAAGAGAAAGCCTCGTCAAATGATTTTGCATTGACTACCGATGGCTCTCCTGAAAATGGGTATGGGCATAGCCTTGGCTGGTACTTTACACGAAACGATAGCAAAGGCGAGAAAAACGATTACACCATTGATGTAACCTGGAGCAAGGATTCTAAAAAATTGATTGTTCCCAAAATAGACAGAAGAAAAACTCGAAGGTTGTTAATGTATAAGGTTGATGTAAAGGGTTATCAATCCGAAATTGTTTCTTATGAGCGGGAACTTGCTGGTGATACAATAGTTACGATGGCTGATCTTTACGTTTTTGATGTTAATCAGAAAGTAGGAAAACGGATTGATCTACCATCAAATCCTGAGTTTCTTGGAACAGGAGTTTACACTTTTGATGGCTGTCCTAAAGCATATCACATCAAGTATTATCGCGGGTATAAAACAAGAGAACTCTTTGAAATTGATCTAGAAACCGGAATCACTCGATCAATCTTAACCGAAAGCTATCCAAAAACTTTTGTCGATTTATACACCGAGACATTAGATGTAATTTACGATAAGAACGAATTTATTTGGCGTTCGGAGCAGGATGGTTGGTGTCATTTATACCGATACGATTTGACAACTGGTAAAATCAAAAACCAAATAACCAAGGGGACCTTCTATGTTTATGGTATTGAGCATTTTGATAAAAAAAGTGGAACTGTATATTTTATGGCTGGAGGAGTTGACCCTAACAGAGATCCATACCAAAAGTATCTTTACACAATTAACATCGATGGTAAAAACCAAAAGCTAATTACCCCCGAAGAGGCAACCCACGATATAAGGATATCTCCCGATAAAAAATTCTTTGTTGACAACTATTCATCGAACAAAGACCCCAATATTGGAGTAGTTCGAAGCCTGAAGGATGGCAAGATAGTTATGGGCGTTGAGAAAACAGATATCGATGATTTGGTGAAGATGGGATGGAAACCTGCTGAAACTTTCAGCATGCTTGCCGACGATGGAAAAACAATGCTTTATGGTTTAATTATCAAACCCACCAATTTCGATGCTAATAAAAAGTATCCTGTAATTGACGGAACTTACACTGGCCCTCATACCATTCGAGCACCCAAAACATTCTCTCGCAGCGTTTTGAATATGGATTTATCGCTGGCTGAGCTGGGTTTTGTTGTGGTAAATATCGATGGACGAGGCAGCGCATACCGTTCAAAAGAATTTCATGATGTTTCATACGCTCGTCTTGGCTACGGTCTTGTTGACCATGTTTATGTAATTAAAAAACTTGCAGAGAAATACTCTTATATCGATGCCAATAGAGTTGGAATTTATGGGCATTCTGCAGGAGGATACGATGCAACTAGAGCTTTGCTGCTTTTCCCCGAGTTCTATAAAGTTGGTGTTTCATCGGCAGGAGATCACGATCACAGAATGGAAAAAATATGGTGGCCTGAGCTATACCAAGGATTTCCAGTAGATACTCAATATCATAATCAATCAAATGTTACCAATGCAAGCAAGTTGCAAGGACATTTAATGATTGTAACTGGCGATTTGGATAATAATGTAAACCCATCTGCTACATTTAAGCTTGCTGGTGAACTTACAAAAGCCAATAAAGATTTTGAGTTTATTGTACTTCCAAACGACAATCATGATACTTGCTATTGGAACAAGTATTTCCTTCGCAAGCGCTGGGATTTCTTTGTTAAGTATTTACTTGGTCAAGATCATCCTAAAGAGTACAAAATAAAGTAATTATGATCTCAAATCTTAATAATAATATAACTTTATACTATTTAATCACAGGAACTAAAATCAATCACTATGTTCAGCAAGCAAACCTACATTAACCGACGCAACCAGCTTCGGGCTCAATTCAAATCAGGAGTTCTATTTTTCATCGGAAACGATGAAAGCGGAATGAATTACGAGGATAACACTTACCATTTCCGTCAGGATAGCACATTCTTATACTATTTTGGCTTGAATAAGCCCGGATTATATGCCATTATTGATATTGAGAGTGGGAATGATTATATTTTTGGCGATGATTTTACTATCGATAGTATTGTTTGGATGGGCCCTCAACCAACAATTAAGGAAATGGCTTTGAGCGTTGGTGTTGAGAGAACAGGCTCTGTTTATCAGCTTTCAGAAAAGTTAAATACCTATCCAAAAGGGATTATTAATTATCTTCCCCCTTATCGTCCAGAGCATCAGATTAAATTGATGCGATTTTTAGGGATTAGCCCTGCCGAATCGCATGCAAAAGCAAGTATTCCTTTTATCACCGCTGTTGGCGAGCAACGTAATATTAAATCGGAAGAGGAGATTAAAGAGATTGAACACGCCGTTTCGATTACTGCTGAAATGCATCAGGCTGGAATGCGCTATGCAAAGCCTGGAATGAACGAAGCTCAGGTTGCTGCAAAGGTTCACGAGGTTGCTCTTGCTGCTGGAGGAGGTTTAAGCTTTCCAATAATTGCAACAATTAACGGACAAACGCTTCATAACCATTACCATGGGAATACAATTAAAGAAGGGCAGTTATTCCTTTTAGATGCTGGTTACGAAACCCCAATGGGCTATGCTGGTGATATGAGTAGCACCTTTCCCGTTGGAAAAACATTTACCGAAAAGCAAAAAGAAATATATAGAATAACACTTGCAGCTCATAATGGAGCTATAGATATGCTCAAACCCGGTGTTCATTTCCGCGATGTTCATATGCAAGTTGCTAGAACGATTTTCGATGGTATGAAGGCTCTTGGTTTTACAAAAGGTAATACCGACGAAGCAGTTGCAAATGGTGCTCACGCACTTTTCTTCCCCTGCGGAACGGGTCACCTTATGGGACTTGATGTTCACGATATGGAAAATCTAGGCGAGCAATACGTTGGCTATTGTGGCGTTCCAAAGAGCAAGCAGTTTGGGTTAAAATCACTTCGATTAGGTAGAGAGTTAAAGCCCGGATTTGTCCTAACTATTGAGCCTGGAATTTATTTTATCCCTGAACTTATTGATTTGTGGCAGCAGAATGGCACAAACAAGGAGTTCATCAACTTCGATAGGGTTAACGAGTATCGTACGTTTGGAGGTATCCGCAACGAGGAAGATTTGCTAATTACCGAAACCGGATCGAGAATTCTTGGTAAGCCATTAGCAAAATCAATCGAGGATGTGGAGGCTGAAAGGGCAAAAGCATTTTAATTCTTCCTTCGTATTCTTGGCGTTTTTCCTTGGCGCACTTTGCGTGAAAAAACTTAAATTAACTATATGGCAATGTTAGCAATCTCATCTGATGAAATAATAAGTTTGGTAAGCCGAAAGGAAATTGCTGATGCTGTTGAACAGGCAATGCTGCTTTTGGAAACGGGTAATTATATTATGCCCGATCGAATGCACATTCATCGTGGCGATGATACTTTGCTATTAATGCCTTGTCTGGCTGATGATGTAGTTTCAACTAAGCTAATAAATGTTTTCCCAAATAATAGAACGCTTGGATTACCCTCTCTTTTTGGAACATTGATGTTAAATAGCAGTAACACAGGCGAACCCCTAGCCATTATGAATGGCGCAACCATTACAGCACTTCGAACAGGAGCTGTTGGGGGAGTTGGTGTCAGACATATAGCAAGGAGGGATGCTAAATCACTTTTTATAATAGGAACTGGTGTTCAGGGTCGAAACCTCGTACTATCCGCCTGCATTGAACGTAATTTTCAGAGAGTTTATACTTTTGATATTAACTTCGATAGTTCGGTTAAGTTCTCTCAGAACCTTCAAAAGGAACTTAATGATGTTGAGGTAATTCCTGTTAAATCGATTAACGAAGGGCTTAAAATGGCTGATGTAATTATCACAGCAACTACCTCATCAACTCCTGTTTTGCCTATTGATAAAGCATTACTTGAGGGTAATTGTTTTGTGGGTGTTGGTTCGTTTAAACCCAATACTCGTGAACTTCCAGAGGAGCTATTTTCCCTTACCGACACAATTTTTGTGGATACGCCCTTTGCCGCTAAGGAATGTGGCGACATAGCAATACCGCTTGCTAATCGTTTTATTAACCCTGATAAAGTGGTAACACTAGGGAAATTGATTAATAAAACCCATATTACTAAATCTCAAACTTCCGTTTTCAAGTCCGTTGGGATGGCACTATTCGATCTATTTACGGCAAATCTTATCTATAAAAAAGCTCTTAGTAAAGGAGTTGGAACTCATTTAAGTTTATAAAAATGCTAAACAATATCAATTTCGAAGTTCCTAAAGATTGGTTAAAGATAACCACCATCGATATGCATACAGGTGGCGAACCGCTTAGGGTTCCCATTGCTGGTTTACCCGAACTAAAGGGAAATAGTATTCTTGAGGTTCGCCGTTACTTTCGCGATAATCATGATAAAATTCGCACAGGGTTGATGTGGGAACCTCGCGGTCATGCCGATATGTATGGAGCCATTATCACTCGTCCTTTTACCGAAGGTGGCGATTTTGGCACTTTCTTTTTACATAACGAGGGTTATAGCACCATGTGTGGCCATGCCATTATTGCCCTTACCAAATTTGCCATCGAAACAGGGATGGTTAAAAAGAGTGGTGAAACACCCGAATTAATTATCGATGCACCTCCTGGATTAATTCGTGCTAAAGCGCATATTGAAAAAGGGAAAGTGGTAAGAACATCATTCTTAAATGTTCCGTCATTTCTATATTTAAGAGATCAATCGGTAGATGTACCAGGTATTGGTAAAGTAAAATTTGATGTTGCATATGGTGGTGCATTCTATGCTTTTGTTGATGTTGAGCCATTGGGCTTGAAAATGGACGCAACGGACTATAATCGACTAATCGATTATGGTCGTAGAATTAAGCATGCCGTTATGGACAATTTCTCGATAAAACATCCATTCGAGGAGGATTTAAGTTTTCTTTATGGAACGATCTTTACAGGAAAACCTGAAAACCCGAAAAACCATAGTCGAAACGTTTGCATTTTTGCCGATGGCGAGGTCGACCGTTCATCAACCGGATCAGGGGTCAGCGCACGAGCAGCATTACACTTTGCAAAAGGGGAGTTGAAAAAAGGAGAAACAATTACCATTGAGAGCATTCTTGGAACAACCATGACCGTTAAGGTTCACGAGGAGACTACTTATGGACCACACAAGGCGATTGTTCCTGAGGTTAGCGGTACAGCAAGTTTTGTTGGTAAAAACGAATTCTGGTTCGACCCAACGGATGTTTTGAAAGATGGATTTATATTTAGATAATCAGAATTAAATGAAACTGAAAACTGTTTTTTTTCTAATTCTGTTAACTTTAATCATGCTTTCATGTATTTTGAGGAAACTAAAGAATGATTTACTCGAAACGCTAATTGAAGGGAATGTAAAAGAACACATTATTCCTAACCTACCTAGCCTAAGAGGCGTTGATGTTTTAGATGATAAGGTTGTTTGGGTAAGCGGGAGCAAAGGAACTTTTGCTCGAACGGTTGATGCTGGTCAAACCTGGCATATCGGAAAAATCAATAACGATACATTGCTCGATTTTAGGGATATTCATGCTTTCAA
>JBPXJX010000228.1:0-2556 GCA_051715525.1 Bacteroidales bacterium | reverse complement strand
TATCAGAAAGTCGCCCCTTCTGAATAAAACAATTTACAAATCTGATTATGTCACTTGGTTTTCCTGCTGTTAATTTTTGTATCTCATCTTTAATTCCATGCCTTTTTAAATCTTCCTCAAAATCTTTTATTTGAATAGAACTATAATTATGGTCATTAATCAAAACCTCTTTAAGAAATTTAATCGTGTTTTGAGAGTCAAGTTCATTAGTTTGTATATCATCCCCAATTTTTAGAAAACTATTTCTCGTTGTAATGATTACTTTATGGCAGTTTGTATTGAGTTGTTTAATGAAATGAGTTATTTTTTCTTTATCATTGTCCTCAAATGTTTCATAGTCATCTATCACTAGCAACATTTTTGATTTCTCTGCAACTATTTGCTGAAAATCAGATGATATTTCAGAATATATGACATTGTTTAATTTTTCAATCAACTCATCAAATGAGGTTATCCTGTTCTCTGATGATATTGGTACTATTTTACCTGTGTACTTGTTCAGTTCTCTGTCTTTAGCTGATAAAAAAATGATGAATTCAAATGGTTTTTTTTCATTTAGAGAAAGTTCTTCACATATTTTTTGTGCAGTAGCTGTTTTTCCGTTTCCTCCATGACCCCATAAAGTAATACAAACAGAAGAACCTTTTTCTTTCCCAATAAGAAAATCATAAACTTTTTGCTTTATACTCCCAACTTCAATATATCGTTTATAATTTGGTGTGAATATATTTATAAGGCTTCCGTTAGGTTGTCTTTTTAGAATACCATTATTAGCTACAAATTCAAATTCCTCCCAACATCTTGAGTAATCCTTTTCTGATTTATCAATTCGATTATATCTAAGTTTACCCAGCAAAGGTTGCTGTACATTTCGGTAAACATAAAGACCATCATCGCAAGGTTCAATATGAATAAATGGAGATAAACGATGGTAAGAATTGGCTTCATATGAAGCATATAAATTACCTAACTCGAAATCAAAAACATCTTTTGGACATTTCCAATTACTACGTATATCTCCTTCATAATCATATATTGTCCCTGTATAGTTTTGGGTATTCTCTTCAAACCCTTGACAGATTATAAGATTAACATTTCTTGATAATATTGGAAGATTTAAGGACTTTAAATTTTGAAACCATTCTTCAAAGGATGAAGCGTAATTATTTAAATCATCTTCGAAACTATATCCATGACCGATTAAATCATTGCGTAATTCAGCGTATTCCGAAAGATTTGTTGTATTATTCTTGCTTTTAACAATTTCCTTATTTATATCTAATTTTTGAATAATGTTTGCTATTGAACCAATAGAGGGTCTTTGTATTTCTTGAATAATATTTCCTTGAAGAACAAAATCATTAATTCCAATTTCTTCAAAGTTCTTATTCCAAAAATAAGATAAAAGCAAATAGAATGCATATTCTACCTTCACTTGATAATAAATCTTTGATTCTGCTGTACCTTCGAATCTCTTAATTTTCTTATCGATAGTTCTTAAAATATAATCCATATCATTCTTATTGAGTTAATATTTAATACAAATATCTTTCGTTTTTTATACTTGTCGCTAATTTCCTCAGAGTTAAGCACGCTGGGGAGTTAGCAGCAGCGTCTTTGTCCCACTACAATTTAGTTACCAAGGTAGAAAAAATTTCGCACCGCGAAATCTGCCCGTCTGAAATTTAGCACCTGTTATGTAGCGTTTTTATTTTTCTTCAAGGTAGATGTCCAGTTTCTCTTTCAACTCTTTAAGCTTTTGTCTATGTTCATCAAGTTTTTCCGGTTCTTTTTTCCCTAAAATTTTATCTTTTATACTATTAATCTCACTAATTATATCTCCAACATTCTTGTATTTATCATCAATCTCATTAGATTCAATTAACATCCTTAACTTCTCAAAAAGCATTGGAAAATCAGTCATTTTATAACTGAATGTTCTGTTCGCTATTAAGTCTATGAATTTATCCTCAAATGTTTTTAAATGTTTGACCTCTAATTTTCTTATAATTTCACAAGTGTCAGTATAGGCTTCATATGAATGATAAGAACTTGCATATTCTTCAACAACTTGAAAAAGCTTTTCATATTGGTCTGGCTGAATAAAATCAAAATATTGATTTAACCACTTCATAGGCATAATAGTTCCATTCCAACTTCTATCTTCATTCCAAATTAGAAAGATGTAATTAATCAAAAATGATTTTATTTCAGAGTTAATTATAGCGATCTCAATCTGCAACTTAGTGTTAAATAAGTACCTAATCTTATCATTATCTCTTGAATAGATAGTGTTTTTAATTTCTTGCTCTAAAGATAAGTTATTAAATTCATATAATTCTAAACTATTCACCAATTCATCAGGGATGAAAACATTGTTAATGATTAATTCAATCACATTTTCTTGTGATAGTATTTTAATATTATTTTTTCCATCAATCAAATATGGGAATTCAAAATTTGCATCATTTGTATGTGATTTTGAATTTATAAACATAACATAATTAGCTTGTCTTTCACCTGCACCTGTTTTTGTTGGGAATGGAATTCGTAATG
>JBPXJX010000227.1:0-10355 GCA_051715525.1 Bacteroidales bacterium | reverse complement strand
TGTATACTATAACAAGCTAAGCAATTCTTTTTATAGCATCAATGGCTTTTGCAGGATTCTCCGCTTTAAACACTGCATTCCCTGCCACTAGAACATCAGCACCTGCATTGTAAAGAATAGTTGCATTGGTTGCATCAACACCACCATCAACCTCGATAAGGGTTTTGCAACCCTTTGCTGTAATTATTTCCTTAAGACGAGCAATCTTCTGTACACTATTCTTGATAAATTTTTGTCCTCCAAATCCTGGGTTAACCGACATTATAAGAACCAAATCAGCCTCTTCGATAATATCAGCAAGTAGTTCAACTGATGTGTGAGGGTTTATCGAAACCCCAGCCTTCATACCAAGGGCACGAATCTGGTTTAAAGTCCGATGAAGGTGTGTGCACGCTTCGTAATGAACCGTTAGAATATCGGCCCCTGCCTCTTTAAATTTCTCAAGATATCTATCAGGGTCAACAATCATTAGGTGAACATCCAATGGCTTTGTAGCCATTTTTTTAACCTGAGAAACAACCGGGAAACCGAAAGAGATATTTGGTACAAAAACGCCATCCATAATATCGAGGTGAAACCAGTCGGCATTGCTGGTATTAACCATTTCAATATCCTTATTCAGATTACCAAAATCGGCTGACAGTAACGAAGGGGCAACTAAACGATTCATCTTCTATTTTTTTACAAAAATAGAAAAAGTATTAATTCTAATGAGTAAAAGGTCATTAAAAGCAACTAGGTTATGCAAGTTGCAAATACCACGCAACAATGCATAACCTAGAACTCCCTCACATACCTACAGCTTCTTTTCTAAATAATCCTGAACATAACTAACCAATTTATATGACATAAATATTACGACAGGCAAACTAAACAGCCAAAAGATTTGGTTTATCATGACTAATGCTTTTTAATTGTTAATAAACATGATCCTTCTCTAAATCGCTAACATCAACCTTTTTCTTGTTGATTAGTCTCCATACGTAAATGATATAGAGCAACACGAAAGGTATAAATAGCGACACATAGCTCATTGCTGTTAGCGTGTAATGGCTCGACGAGCTATTAGCAATGGTTAAAGAACTTTGCAAATCGGCTACTGATGGGTAAAATGCTGTATTATTGAACCCGGCAAGAAGCAATAGTGCAAAAACAGTCAAAATCGTTCCAATTCCTGAAAACCAAATGGCTTTGCCACCAAATTTATCGAACTTAAGAATTGGCATTGCAATCCCTGCAAGAACAAGAACTACACCGCATAAGAATAAAACCGCAACCAATGGCATCTCAATTAGGTTGATAGCATACTTAAATGGTTGCATAAACACCTCTTGGGTTGCTGGGTTTACTGCAAATCCATCGGAAAGGAGAAGCAACGAAGTAAAAAGTAGGAAAAAGAACAGGAATGGTACAACATTGTACAAAAGTTGCTTTCTCGAAGCGCTAATCACCTCATCATTATCAATAGCGTTGAAGAAGTAAAGGATTGCCAACACCCTCGATAGGAAGAAAACAGCTAATCCCAGCGATAAGTTCTGAATGTTAAATGCAGCCTCAAGTCCACGGGTAGCCATTGTCCATTGCGAATGACGCTCGGCGTCAACTAAAAAGTGAGAGCCAGTAAAGAATGTGCTTACAGCAGCACCTAAAAGGATTGTTCCTAGCAAACCGTTTACGAATAGGAATGCATCAAAGGTGCGAGTGCCAAGAAGATTTTCAGGTTTCGATCTGAATTCGTATGCAACAGCCTGTACAACGAATGCCAAGAGGATCAAGAACCAAACCCAGTATGCACCGCTAAAGCTTGTGCTATAAAATAGAGGGAACGAGGCAAAGAATGCGCCACCAAAGGTCACCAAGGTGGTAAAGGTGAACTCCCATTTGCTCCCAACAGTATTTAATATAAGTTTACGGCTAACATCGGTTTTCCCAAGTTGATAAATTAGGGATTGACCACCTTGTACAAATAACAGAAATACAAGGATTGCGCCAAGCAACGACACTAGTATCCACCAGTAATGCTGCAATGCTGTATGTGATAAAGTCTCAAACATTATTCATTTCCTCCATCTTTAAATCCAAGTTTAATTTGACGAAACATAATTTTCAGCTCAGCAATCAACAGAACGGTAAATATTACAGCAAACACAACGAATGTTGTAACTACCGAACCAGTATTTAGATGAGATACTGCGGTTGGCACCGACATCAAATCCTGAATAATCCATGGCTGACGGCCAACTTCGGTTACAATCCAACCGAACTGTGATGCTAAATATGCAAGAGGAATGCTAAGGATTGCAGCACGTAGGAACCATTTCTTATCCTCAATCTTGTTTTTAAATAGGAAGATAGCGGAAAGAACAAAAAGTAGGATAAACCAGAAACCCGAAGCAACCATCACCCTAAATGAGTAGAAAGTAAGCTTTACAGGAGGAATAATATCTTTAGGGCTTGATAGATGCCCGTATCCTAGATTACGGTAATTATCTTTGAGCCGTTTAGCTGATTCTTCCATTTTAGCCCTATCACCGGCTTTCTTTGCATCATGATAATCTCCCAAAGCCTGAACGGCAATTTTCCCTTTCTCAATCCTTTCTGATGTTGGTACAATACCCTGTTCGGTATTACCGTTAACAATATCCTTGATACCGGGAACGTAAGCGTTAGCATCTAAAAATGCCATTGACGATAGGAAATTGGGAATCTGTAGTTTTAATGCAAAATCTTCTTTCTTTAAGCTATCGGCCTTATTGCTTTGTAAAATACCAATTACAACAAGCGGAGCTTTTGTTTGACCCTCGTACAGATTCTCCATAGCAGCAAATTTCATGGGCTGATATTTTGCCATCAATCGTGCCGATTGGTCACCATTAACGATAACGAATAGTGACATTATGATTCCAAAAATTGCAGCAACCATGATGCTCATCTTGGCTAACCGCACATGACGCTTATTCAATAAGAACCAAGCACTTACCCCAATTACAAATACTGCTGCAAGAACATAGGACGATGTAACTGTATGTAAAAATTTATTTATGGCCACAGGCGAAAAAAGCACCTCCCAGAAGTTCGACATCTCGTTACGAACAGTCTCGGGGTTGAAATGCACGCCTGCAGGATACTGCATCCACGAGTTGGCAACCAAAATCCATAATGCCGAAAGGTTGGCTCCTATGGCTGTAAGCCATGTTGATAGCAGATGGAATTTCTTGCTAACCTTGTTCCATCCGAAGAACATCACGGCAACAAAAGTACTCTCGATGAAAAAGGCCATAATTCCTTCAACAGCTAATGGAGCGCCAAAGATATCACCAACAAACCACGAGTAGTTGCTCCAATTTGTACCAAACTCGAACTCGAGAATAATACCCGTTGCAACGCCAATGGCAAAATTGACTCCGAAAAGAGTCATCCAGAATTTAGTAATTCGTTTCCACTCCTCGTTGCCGGTTTTAACATACAAGGTCTCCATAAAGGCTACTATGAACGAAAGCCCCAATGTAAGTGGCACAAACAACCAGTGATAAATGGCCGTTAGAGCAAACTGAGCCCGCGACCAATCTACCAAAGAAGTATCAATAAGATGTGTCATAAATAAAGTGGTTATGATAGGTTAATAAAGTTTGAAAAACTTAATTCTGCTTTAACAGATTAGAATAAATACTCGATTTTCTGCTTTTTCACCCCAAACCCTAAAGGGAGAAAGCAGAAAAATTAACCTATTCCCTTTAGGGGCAGGGGTAAAATAGGTTGATTTTTCGTTTTAATTCCAAATCTGTCATTGTAGAATTAGTAATTAGTCGAAAATTAGAAACTTGAAACCTACAATCACTATTATGACCTATTACAAATGTAATACATCATATTACAATCGCTCTGCACATCAGAAAGGGAAAGGGAAAGGAGAAATTTAGAAGTTCAGAAGGAAGTTGCGTAAATCGACTGAATCGGAAAGATTCATCTTCTTCTTTAGCCGAACACGGCTTATTTGTACCGATGAAGCTTTTATATTGAAAAATCGGGCAATCTCTTTGGTATCATAATTCATTCGCACGCAAGCGCAATGCTTAATATCATTTGGAGTCAGAAGCGGATAGATATCGTTTAGCTTTCGTAAAAAGCCGGGGTGAACCTCTTCGAAATTGGCAATAAACATCTTCCAATCCTTATCAAGATGCTTGTAACTATCGATTATCTCGAATATCCTCTTAAAATCATCCTTTTGCTTGATATACTTCTTGCTAGATAGCGTCCTGTTCAGTACCGATTCAATATCAGCAAGGATTGTATTCTTCTGATTCATATAAAGGGCATCCACGGCAACTTTTTTCTGCTTTCGTTCCTTTAGCACCTCTTCGGTAATATCCCTACGGAACTCGATATAGCCTGTAAGCTTATTGGAGCTATCATACAAAGGCGTATGCCTAATTCGCCAGATGCTATTATCGTCGAAGGTTACGGTTCTTTCAGTTGTTTTATCCTTAAAGTTCACCATTGGGCACGATGGGCAGGGTTTATTGGCCTTAAACCAAATTTTGTGACAAACCTCGCCAACAAATGAATTGTCCTTAAGTTTAAGTTGTTTTCGTCCTGAGTCGTTAATCCAAATTATCTCGTGCGTTGGCGAGTAAAATGCCACCACCTCTTTAAAGGAGTTCAAAATATCGAGATGAAGCTTATCCAACGATTGTATTGCCGACTTCTGCTCCGATTGGGCATCAAAATCTTTCCCAACTATCAGTATTGCTGGTTTTCCTTTAAAGGTAAATGGAGAAAAACTTCCCTCGAAGCTAAATGCGCTTTTATCTGCCCTATGAAACTTGAAGGTTACTGGTAAACGAGCGCTGCCATCAACTTTATTAAGCCATTCAGTAACAGTGCCTCGATGGTTTGGGGCAATGGATTCTATAAGACCCTTACCGATTAATTGCTTGCAATTTTTATATCGAAGAAGATTGAGCCCCGATGAGTTTATAAAAACATATCTGCCATCCTGGATAATTGCAATAAAGCGAGGTGCATTCTCAACAATATCGTGATACAAAACCTCATTACTGCCAAACAGATCAACCTCAGCGCTGAAATCACTCGAAGAGGGTTTACACCTTATGGCATCAAGGTTTTTCATTATCTACAAATTGAATGCTTAATTTTCAATGATAAAAAAGCGAGATACAAACAAAATCAAACCAGCCGAAAGCCTTAAGGATGTAACTAAACGACTCATTATCTTTTATTCTTCTACAAAAGTATGAAAAATAAGTTGATGGTAGACTGTTGATTTTCTCCAAGGGTCACACTTCTAAAATAAAATTAAAAATTATTATTGGGGCGTTGCCCCAAACCCCACTTTCTTTTTTGTCTTGAAACAAAAAAGAAAGCAAAAAAATTCAAGACAAAACGAAGTTTCAGCCCACAATGCCATTTCCGGCTCGCCGTTTTGTCTTGCTTCCCGCCTACTTCAAACAATCATTATCAAACATTCAATTCATTATCTTTTTGCATAAAAGCCTTATTTAGCATGTCTATCAACTGTATTCATTGGATTTCTTTTATCAAAATAAAAATGAGCGACCTTACAGCCGCTCATCCTATTATATATCTTACTTATTTACTTATCATCTATCCCAGATAAGTCTTCAAAATCTTACTACGTGTAGTCTGCTTTAACCTTTTAATGGCTTTCTCCTTAATCTGACGAACACGCTCACGAGTTAAATCAAACTCCTCTCCTATCTCTTCCAATGTATGCGGATGTTTCCCATTTAATCCAAAGTACAAGCGAATGATATTTGCCTCGCGTGGGGTTAGCGTAGCCAAAGCACGTTCAATCTCCTTGCGCAAGCTATCATTTAATAATCCCCTATCGGGGGCAGGTGAATCGTGCGAAAGGATAACATCATACAAGTTGCTATCGTCATCTTGGGTCAATGGAGCATCCATCGATAGGTGACGATTCGAACTGCGTAATGCTTCTTTCACATCATCAGTGGCAAGTTCAAGCACCTCTACAAGTTCAGAAACAGAAGGTTCTCGCTCATACTTTTGCTCAAGTTCAGAAAAAGCCTTATTCACCTTATTAATAGATCCAATCTTATTTAAAGGAAGTTTTACGATACGAGCCTGTTCTGCCAAAGCCTGCAGAATAGATTGACGAATCCACCATACGGCGTATGAAATAAACTTAAACCCACGGGTCTCGTCGAAACGCTGGGCCGCTTTTATCAAGCCTAAGTTACCCTCGTTAATTAAATCGGGCAAGCTAAGCCCTTGGTTCTGGTATTGTTTTGCAACGGAAACAACAAAACGAAGATTAGCCTTAACCAGTTTATTCAAAGCCTCCTCATCACCCTCCTTAAGCTTACGGGCGTATGTAACCTCTTCGTCTGCAGTTAAAAGATCAACCTTTCCAATCTCGTGCAAATACTTATCGAGAGATACTGTTTCTCGATTTGTAACCTGTTTAATAATCTTTAGTTGTCTCATGCTTTTGCAATAACAATGAAATAAACAAACGGTTGAATATAATTATTAATTAATGAAAAAAGTCCTTTGTGTCATTTTTTTTTACAATCAGGCTAAAATCGTAAATATTGTCTATATTTTTGGGGATTAAAAAGTAATTCCTTATCATTGCAGAAATTTTCCGCCTGAAACTCAGTTTTCAAAATCCCAATTTTTATTTTCAACAAGATTTTTCAAAGCGTGTAATTCTTTCAAAAGCAAATCAATTTAAAATTTTTACATATAATGATGTACGACATCCTAGAACTTAACAAGAAGCTACTTCCTGAACTTAAGGATATAGCAAAAGAGATGAATATTAAAAAATTCGAAAATCTCCGCAAGCAGGACCTAATCTACCAAATCCTCGATCAACAGGCAATAAACTCGGTGAACGAATCAAAAGGTAAGCCCAAAGAGAAAAAAGATTTCAAAAGGCCTGAAAAGAGGGGTGAACATAGAGAGGAGAAAAAAGTTGTTGAGCCACAACCAGTAACAGCTGACGAGGTTCAGCCCAAAAACGAGCAAAATAACGATCGCGATAAGAGGAAACGCTTTACTCGTCAAAAAGAAAACTCAGGCGAACCAGTTAAAGTTAGCCTTCCAAATCAACCAGAACAACCTAAAGAGGCTCCTGCTAGCATTCCTCAGCCGAAAAACCAGCCAAAACAAAATCAACAAAATCAACCTCAACGCGAGAATCGACCATTCCAGCTTAAGACAAAACCAATGCTCAACGAGCAAAAATCGGTTCCACTACCCGATGCTGATCTTGTTGCAGATATCCCAGAGCCAATTGTTGAACCTTCGGAAACAGCTATAAACGAATTCGAAGCACCAATCGCTGCAATTGAACAGCAGGAAGCACAAATTACCGAAGAAACTTCAGCAACAGAGGCGTCTGCCACTCAAGAAAATGGCACTGAAACTGGCAATAGGCCAATGCAACGCGATCAGAACTTCCGTCGTGGGTTCGACAGGAATAGGCCAAACGAAACCAGGCCTGAGCGTTTCGATTTCGATGGTATTGTAAGCACCACTGGTGTATTAGAGATAATGCCCGATGGTTACGGATTCCTTCGCTCATCGGATTACAACTACTTAAGCTCACCCGATGATGTTTACGTTTCGCAATCGCAGATTAAACTCTTCGGATTAAAAACAGGCGATACCGTAACGGGTACAATCCGCCCTCCGAAAGATGGCGAAAAATATTTCCCTCTTATTAAGGTTAGCGAGATTAACGGTCGCACACCAGATTATATAAGGGATAGGGTTCCGTTCGACTACCTAACCCCACTTTTCCCAAATGAGAAATTCACCCTAATTGGGAATGGGCAAAACTCATTATCGGCAAGGGTTATTGATATGTTTACCCCAATTGGTAAAGGTCAGCGTGGATTAATCGTTGCCCAACCAAAAACAGGTAAAACAATCCTCTTAAAGGATATTGCCAACTCAATAGCTGCAAACCACCCAGAGGTTTACATGATTGTTCTCTTGATCGATGAGCGCCCCGAGGAGGTTACCGATATGGCTCGTAGCGTAAACGCCGAGGTTATTTCATCAACCTTTGATGAGCCTGCCGATCGCCACGTGAGAATAGCCAATATCGTTCTTGAGAAGGCAAAGCGTATGGTTGAGTGCGGCCACGATGTGGTTATTCTACTCGATTCGATTACCCGTTTGGCACGTGCTTTCAATACAGTACAACCAGCATCGGGTAAAGTTCTTTCGGGTGGTGTTGATGCCAACGCATTACACAAGCCAAAACGTTTCTTCGGCGCTGCACGTAATATCGAGAATGGTGGTTCGCTAACCATTATTGCAACAGCACTTACCGAGACAGGTAGTAAGATGGACGAGGTTATCTTTGAGGAGTTCAAGGGTACAGGTAACATGGAGCTTCAGCTCGACCGCAAGCTATCGAACAAACGCATATTCCCAGCTGTGGATATCACCGCATCGAGCACTCGACGCGACGATCTGCTTGTTGACAAAGATGTTCTTCAGAAGATTTGGATACTTCGCAACTACCTAACCGATATGAACTCGGTAGAGGCAATGAACTTCTTCCGCGACCGTTTGGTTAAAACCCAGACGAATGAAGAGTTCCTTTGGAGTATGAATTCAGATTTTTAATATAGTTGTTCGTTGATTGTTAATCGTTGTTGGTAGTTTTTTTATGCTCGAACAACAAACAACGATCAACGAACTACTTTTTCCACTATCTTTGCCCCTCTTACACCCGGGGCTGACCTGGTTTTGACAGCAAGTAGAATGGGTCTGTAAGCATGTCGAGCGTTGTGATGCTGGCTCGTAAATCCCAGAGCACAAACTATATAAGGCGAATCTAATTACGCTCTTGCTGCTTAATTTGCTATGCGAATTAGCTTAATTCCTTGCCCTAGGCGGTAGGGAACGAGATGTCTCGCAAAGAACTCCTCCCTGTTGTTCTTTGCATACGGGGCACCAAACCAACGGGGATAGCTAGGGCAGACACCTCTAACACCCGGCGAAACACTAGAGGATAAGGGTTGGTTCGGTTGTATCTCGCCTGGCTAGCCACGAAAACCAAGAGATAATAAGCATGTAGAAAGCACACTGGTTCCTTGTTTGGACGAGGGTTCGACTCCCTCCAGCTCCACAAACAAATTGAAAACAACCAACCCCCGTTAAGGGGGTTTTTGTTTTGGAGGAGGTCAATGCAAGCTAGCTTGCTATTGACCAACGAAGAAACAAAACATCCATGCTCTGCATGGGGTTGTTTTCAATTTGTTTGATGTTCTCCCCCACAAGGGACGGTGAGCGCAGCGAACACCCCCGACAGTTCCGAAGCAAGCAAGCTTGCGAAAGGAAGATGTAAAATAAAAAGCCCTTGCTTTGCAAGGGTTTTGTTTGCTTTTGGGTTGTTTCTCCCCCACCAGGGATCACGAGCGTAGCGAGTACCCCCGGAAGCTTGCTATTGACCAACGAAGAAACAAAACATCCATGCTCCGCATGGGGTTGTTTTCAATTTGATTGATGTTCTCCCCCACCAGGGAGCACGAGCGTAGCGAGTACCCCCGGAAGCTTGCTATTGACCAACGAAGAAACAAAACAGCCATGCTACGCATGGGGTTGTTTTCAATTTGTTTGATGTCTCCCCCATCAGGGATCACGAGCGAAGCGAGTACCCCCGGAAGCTTGCTATTGACCAACGAAGAAACAAAACAGCCATGCTCCGCATGGGGTTGTTTTCAATTTGATTGATGTCTCCCCCACCAGGGACGGTGAGCGCAGCGAACACCCCCTTGGGGAAGTGACAAGTGGCAAGTGGCAAGTGGCAAGTGGGAAGTGACAAGCGACATGCGACAAGTTACAAGTGAATAGTTTTGAACTTATAAGCGCGTAAGCCCGACAAAACTGCGAGCCGGTAAAAGTGAGATGCGGTTGACCGACTGTTTTGAAGGGGCGTTGACTTCGTCGAGCTCGCACAATACGCTCGGTTGCCCCTAGCCCCATTCACTTTTTTGTCTTGAAACAAAAAAGTAAACAAAAAAATTCAACGCTTACGTGAAATTTTCTGAGCTCCACGGGGTTTAGGAACTCCTGCCGGAGCACAATCGCTAACATTGACTTTTGCGCCTCTCACGTGCAATCGCTACGCAGTGCTCCTACACACGCCATAGCACACCTAAACCCTCTTGACCTCTACGAAAATTTCACGAATGCGGGCTCTCCTCTTGCCCCTTGCAAAAGCCTAACCATATATACAAGCGCGCTGGCCCGACAAAACTGCGAGGCAGGTAAACCGTGAGAGCGAAGACTTTTAAAGCGCTATTAAACAGGCAAAGCCTGTAAGA
>JBPXJX010000226.1:0-1428 GCA_051715525.1 Bacteroidales bacterium | reverse complement strand
AACTACTGCTACGATCAGATTGTTTCTTACGGCGAGCTTATCTCAACAACCATCGTAAGCGCCTACCTAAATACTGTAAACTTAAAAACAAAATGGATTGATGCTCGAACTTGCTTAAAGTCCGACACCAACTATCGTGAGGGAAATATTGACTATAAAGCATCTCTTGCCGCATCAAAAAAGTTATTTGATTTTTCATCTAATAGAATATACCTAACGCAAGGTTTTATTGCTGGAACACCTTTCAACACAACAACTACGCTTGGTCGTGAAGGGTCAGACTATACTGCAGCAATTCTAGCTAACCTCCTCGATGCTCAGGATGTTACTATCTGGAAGGATGTAGATGGTGTTTTAAATGCAGATCCGAAGTTGTTCAGCAATACTTGTAAACTCGACTTCGTTTCGTTTCAGGAAGCAATTGAACTGGCATACTGTGGTGCGCAAATAATTCACCCAAAGACCATTAAACCAATCCAGAATAAAAAAATTCCATTATACGTTAAATCATTTATCAACCCTGAGGCTGTTGGAACTAAGGTACTTCATTCTGATGTACAGCTACAGCTGCCACCAGTTTTTGTTGTAAAACGTAATCAGGTTTTGATCTCGCTTACTCCTAGGGACTTTTCGTTTGTAATTGAGGATAGCCTAAGCCAAATATTTGCATTACTCTATAAGCATCGTGTTAAGGTAAATATGATTCACACTTCGGCCATCTCTTTTTCTATTTGTGTGGATGAAGATAAACACTACCTAGCAGCAGCAATCGATGATCTTAAGCACGATTTTGTTGTAAAGTACAATAGTAACTTGGAACTATTTACGATTAGGCATTACACCAACGAGGTAATCGAAGAGCATATTAAAGCTAAAAGGATATACATGCAGCAGCGCACTAGGAGTACAGCACGTTTCGTGATGGATGCTATTGAGCGCTAACCTTAAACTTAACGTTGAAAAGAGCGTTGTAATTTAAAAAGGTTCCTTGTTCGCTATAATGCTCAATACCAAAGGTCATGCTATTTACTTTTTTGATTAGTCCGCCTTTCTTATCAATAAGCCATTGCTCGTTGAATTGAACCTTACCCACCTTTTTACGATCAAAATCTTCAGCCTTTTCAATAGTTTTAACATCATCTATGGAGAGTTCTTTATCTGTAAAAAAGTCGTAAGCTTTAAGCCTGCCTGAATATATTTCATTAAAGATGAAGTTGATAAGGTCTTTTTGTAGAAAATCCCCAAACTGAACAAGTTCTGATGAATCAGCATTTTCACTTGGACGAGTAGCAATTCCATATACAAGGTTATCTGCTAAAACTTTTGATTCATCTGTTGATGTCTTTGCCGTATTTTCGGATGATTTATTACTATTGCATGCCACTAGTAGTATAGTTAAGCATGATAGTAGTAATGTAATTTTTCTCA
>JBPXJX010000225.1:0-1148 GCA_051715525.1 Bacteroidales bacterium | reverse complement strand
TTGACTTATCAAATAGTATACAATTTTCATTAGAGTCATTAGAAAAAAATGAACAGCTAATTGAGTTGCCAAAAGCTTTTAAAAAAGTGACAAAAAAAGAATTTGACCAATTAATTAATTCAATAAAACAAAATCCGAGTGGATTCATCAATGCAGCTTTAAATGGATCAAATACTCAAAATGGAAGTACTGCTATGCAATTGAATAAAAGCGGATCAAATACTCAAAATAAAAAAAATCAGATAAATAATCCGATAGAATTAAATGAATAAATCAAAATGAGCAAAAAGATTATATTCATATTATTATGTCTTATTGTTTTTACAAATAAGTTATATACACAAATAATAATAAAGGGTTCTGTTAGTAGTAAAGAAGGGAAAAGCCTGTCTAACGTAAATATTTTAATATCAAATCTTGAAAATGAAAAAATCCTATCCTATGGAATTAGTAATTCAAATGGACTATTCATGATTGAATTGAATCAAAATTACATAGATAGTGTAACTATAAAATACTCTCTATGGGGTTATAAATCAAAAACTTTAAAAAAATCAAAAATTGAATTAAATGATTTCCAGTTCACTACGCTCGAAATAGGAGAAGAGTCACTACCGGAAATTAAGGTTAAAAATAATCCAATCTCTAAAAAAGGAGATACCATAAACTACAGTGTAAAATCATTTGTAAAAAATCAAGATCAAGTAATTGCAGATATAATCAAAAGACTCCCAGGAATTGAAATAACAGAAAGTGGCGTTATAAAATATCAAGGGAAGCAAATAAATAAGTATTATATCGAAGGAATGAATTTATTAGATGACAAATATGCTTTAGCAAATAATAATATCCCCGCAAATTCTGTAGATCAGATACAAATTCTAGAAAATCATCAACCAATAAAAGCCCTCGACAGTTTTACAATTTCAAACCAAGCAGGAATAAATATTAAATTAAACAATAATGCAAAAAACAAAATTATTGGGAGAGGGAAAATAGGAATTGGGGGATTGCCATTTATGTATGAGAACGAGTTAGTTCCAATGCAATTTGGTTCTAATCATCAAACTATTGTCTCTTATAAGAATAACAATACAGGTTTAAATAATGAGAAAGAACTTGATTTACTAAATAGCAATAATGTAAGT
>JBPXJX010000224.1:0-7793 GCA_051715525.1 Bacteroidales bacterium | reverse complement strand
TCAAACAGCAATACTTTTCCTTATTGGCGCATTGGCAATTGGCGGTTTGCCACCATTTAACGGGTTTATATCGGAGTTTATAATCTATAGCGGTTTGGTTAAGGGGTTAAGCCTCGGGAATATGCCTCAGCTAATCCTTTTCATACTATCCATTGCTGGACTTGCCATTGTTGGCGGGATGTCGCTACTCACGTTTACAAAATCGTTTGGCGTGATATTTACTGGCTCGCCAAGGCATGAGAACGAGCATCAACCCAAGGAGGTTAGTTTTATAATGCGCTTACCTCAATATATCGTTGTTTTAGTAATGTTATCTGTTGCCATTGTGCCAAGCTTTTACTACAAATCGGTATCGAATATTGTAAGTTGCATTTTCCCTGCCTCGTTTGCCGGAGGTGCTGCTGAACTACCTATGAATTCAACCATTTCGATGATTGGGTTGGCTTGCCTACTATTTATAATGATATTAGTTTCAATCTTTTCGCTTCGCTGGATGCTATCGCATAAAAAGCCTATTGGCGAGGAGAATACCTGGGGTTGTGGGTACACTGGTGCAATTCCAAAAGCACAATATACCGGACTCTCTTTCTCGCGTTCGTTTGCCGATTTATTAGGCTTTTTAACTATTGAGAAGAAGAATTACGATAAGATTGAAAAAACAGATATTTTCCCGCAAAAGAGGACATTCTCATCGTACTATTTCGATTTGCTTGAGCATTACGTAATCACTCCGTTAACAAGCAGACTTAACTACTCGATGAACTTCTTCCAATTTATACAGAATGGGAAAATTCAGACCTATGTACTTTACGGAATATTATTTATTTTGATGATATTTATTTGTACCATTTTTAACTGGATATGATAACGCTGATTGAGGCTTTCAACCTTGTTGCGCTGGTAGCAATTATCGCCATCCCTTTTCTAAAAGTAAAGGAAAATGGGATTGTTGCGCTTTCTACCATCGGCATTCAAATTTTGATGGCTTCAGCTGTTTCATATTCAGTGCTATCGGGCAACCCCGTCGATTTCAGCTACGCTGGATCATTCATAACTGGTGCAATTCCCATCCGTGCCGATTACCTTTCGGCTTGGTTTATACTGATAATCAGCTTTACATTTCTAACTGGAGCTGTTTACGGCTTTCAGTATCTAAAGAAATATCAGGAGCAAAAAGCCAATCTTGCGATGCACGCAATATCGTATATCCTAGCATATACAATGCTTATCGATATCTGCATGGTTCAAAACAGCCTAGTATTTTTGGTTATTTGGGAGATAATGGCGCTTGCATCGTTTATATTGATAATATTCGAGCATAACAAGAAGGAGACAGTAAAGGCAGGTATCAACTTTTTGATTCAATCGCACTTCTGCATTCTGCTCTTAACTCTTGGCTTTATGTGGGTTAAGATTAAGACTGGCACTTTCGATTTTAATGGTATTACAGCATATACATGCGTTTCACCAGCTTTGGTTGGCGTGGGATTGTTTACATTTTTCTTCTTTGGATTTGCCATAAAAGCGGGTTTTGTTCCATTCCACACTTGGCTGCCATTGGCTCACCCAGCAGCACCAGCGCACATCTCGGGTGTAATGTCGGGGGTAATAATCAAAATTGGTATTTATGGCATTTTCCGGATGCTTTTGCTGATAAAATCGAACTTTATTACCATTGGATATCTTATACTGATTATATCAGTTATTACAGGTGTTTACGGAGTGATGCTGGCAATTATTCAGCATAACCTCAAGAAACTCTTGGCGTACCACAGCATCGAAAATATTGGCATCATCGGCATTGGCATTGGTTTGGGATGTTTAGGCATTGGGTATAACAATCATCTGCTCATTCTCCTAGGCTTTAGCGGTGCTCTGCTGCACACATTAAACCACTCGCTATTTAAATCGTTGCTATTCTACAGTGCTGGCTCGGTATATCAGCATGCACACACTATCAACATTGAAGCGCTGGGTGGTTTGATAAAGAAGTTGCCGAATACAGCGATTCTTTTCCTTATAGGATCGTTAGCCATTTGCGGCCTCCCTCCTTTCAACGGCTTTGTTTCCGAGTTCCTTATCTACCTCGGAATGTTCAAAAACCTAAACAGCATCGATTTTTCTTTTACCGTTTTGATGATGTTTGCAATTCTGGGTTTGGTACTTATCGGAGGATTAGCAATGATATGCTTTACAAAAGCATTTAGCATTGTATTCCTAGGTACACCAAGGCAAATAAGCATTGATAAAGTTGAAAATGAAAGTAAATCAATTACTTATCCACTTTACACGATTGTAGGGTTAATTCTACTAATCGGATTGGCTCCCTCGCTATTCATTCGAGTGCTATCTTTACCTGTTAGTCAATTTATTAGCAGTCCAAATGTTTCTAGTGTGGAAGCATTCAATTCGCTAGTTAAAACCTCTTCACTAGTGGGTATCTATGCTGCCGTATTTTTGATAATTGCAATATCAATATTTTACTTAAGAAGGTATTTAACAAGTAAACGTTCTGCTTTAGTAGCTCCAACCTGGGGATGTGGTTACACAGGCTCTGCCTATAAAATGCAGTATACAGCCAGCTCGTTTATTAGAACCTATCGCAAATTGGTGGAGCCAATACTTTGGATTCGGAAGTTTAAAACCGATGCCCAAGGTATTTTCCCAAATCCAATACATCACGAAACGCACCCATACGATAAGGTTGAGAATTGGCTTATCGATAAGCCAATAGGTGTCATAAGAAGGATTCTATCACGTTTTACCTTCTTACAAAGCGGGAATGTTCAGTCATATATCCTTTACGGGTTCATCTTTATTACATTGATCATATTGATACCAGAGATATACCAAAAGATTTTAATGTTGATTAAATTTTTAAACCAGCTATAACCATGGTTAGCTTAATTCTGATATTCATAGCAAGCCTGTTCTTTACAGGAATTATCATTCGAACCAAAAGCATTGCCTCGGGGAGAAAAGGTCCGGGTGTCTTTCAGCCAATGAAGGATATTTTCAGGCTCTTCAAGAAGGGTTCAGTGTATAGTCGTACAACAAGCATTATATTTCAGATTGCACCCAGCTTCTACTTCGCTTCAGTGCTTATGGCTATACTTGTAGTTCCACTGGGGAACTACCACGGAATAATATCCTTCGAGGGCGATTTTATCCTTTTTGCCTACCTATTGGCATTTGGTAAGTTCTTTATGATAATCTCTGCACTCGATACGGGGAGCAGCTTTGAGGGGATGGGCGCCAGCCGTGAGTCGCTTTTCTCGATGCTTGTTGAGCCAGCCTTTTTCATATTAATGGGATCATTTGCCCTACTTACAGGTCAAACCTCATTCCACGGTATCTTCACAACATTGCATTACGGTTCACAAATCTCATATATGCTGGGCGTTTTGGCCACCTTTGTGTTTGTTATCATTGCCATGATTGAGAATAGCCGTATGCCAATTGATGATCCCAAAACGCACCTTGAATTAACGATGATTCACGAGGTGATGATTCTCGATAATAGCGGCTTTGATTTAGGTCTTATTCTTCATACAACAAACCTAAAGTTTGCCATGTATGGAGCAATTATCTCTAACTTCTTCATTGGTAATCTACCTCTATACTATACAATACCTATTTTCTTTGGTGTTCAGATGATGTTTGCAGTTGCAGTGGGTATTTTCGAGTCGTTTATGGCACGTTTCAGGATGAGCCATAACCCTCAGTTTATCTTTATTTTAACATCAGTATCGCTGCTAATTTTCTTTGGCGTTCTGTTGCTGCTCCAACGATTTGTTTAACGATCATGAATATTTAATAAGATATGACCGACATTTTACTTATCACATTCGCCATGACTTTGCTCTACATCGGTATAGCAAATAGGCTTTTAACGTATATCAGGATACTTGTATTTCAGGGATTCCTACTATTCGGTATCACCTTTTTGGCATTGAGCGATATCAATGTAACCAACTTGGTGTTCATCCTTTTGGAAACGGTAATATTCAAAGCACTCGCCGTACCTCTGTTTTTAAACTATATAATTAAAAAGAATGGAATAACAAGGATTGCTGAGCCTTACCTACCTAATTTTATATCATTAATTATCATTACGTTAATACTTGTAATAACCATAATACTATCCAACTCTATTCACGATACCCATTTGGATAAAACATTCTTTATTGTTGCGCTTTCAACGCTATTCACAGGACTTTATATCATCTCAACACGACGGAAAATCATAACCCACGTAATGGGATATTTAGTAATTGAGAATGGTGTGTTTATCCTGTCGCTTGCAGTTGGTAACGAGATGCCAATGCTTGTGAACCTTGGGATTATGCTCGATATTTTTGCCAGCGTTTTCATCCTTGGTGTTTTCTTTAACAAAATTGGTGACGTTCTTAAAGATCCAGATGTTAACCAGCTTAGACATTTAAAAGATTAATATAGATTACGATGATAACTCTCTTCCTACCATTAGCCATATTAATAAGCGTTTTGCTCTTCTTTAACCGAAGCAAAATAGTAAACTATACGTTGGTTGTCTCCTACGGAGTTTTGCTTATCGCTTTTGCTATCTACGAGTTTCTTAACCCAAATCAAATTGAGTTGGGATACTTTAAAAGCGATTCGCTTGGAGTTCTTTTGCTGGTTACGCTCACCATTGTTGCAATTCCTGCCCTATTCCACGGCTATAGATATATTGCCACGCATGATGAATCGCGAAAATCGCGTGCGTTGTTCTTCTTTGCAATGACTCTCCTACTTACTGCAACTGCCGTTGCATATTTATCTAACCACATTGCTGTAACTTGGATTTTTGTTGAGATAACAACCCTTAGCGCATCGGTTCTAATCTATCATCATCGTAATACGCAAGCACTTGAAGGTGCTTGGAAATACGTATTTATTTGCGCAATTAGTATCACCTTTGTCTTTATAGGCATACTTTTCTTAAGTCTTTCGCTAAAACAAGCAGGGGTTGATGATCTTTCGTTCGATGCGTTGCAGGAAAACTATGCACAGCTAAATCCATTCTGGCTTAAACTTGCCTTCCTTTTCATTTTTACTGGCTTCACGGCAAAACTTGGTCTAGTACCAATGTACACAGCAGGTATCGATGCTAAGGATAAAGCCCCTGCTCCTGCTGGAGCGCTTTTCTCAAGTATCCTAATGAACCTTGGATTTATAGGTATTTATAGATTTTATGCCATTGTTGCCCACACCGAGATCAAGGACTGGGCCAACACCATCATTCTAATTGCTGCGCTGCTTTCGATATTTGTTGCAACCGTATACATGACTCGTATCAAAAACATCAAGCGGATGTTTGCCTATTCGGGCATCGAGCACATGGGACTTGTGATGCTTGGTCTGGCTGCGGGAGGAATTGGCGTTTATGCGGCAATCTTGCACATCGTCCTTCATACTTTTGTCAAGCCTAGCCTTTTCTTCCAGTTTAATCAGGTTTACAGGGTTTATCAGAGTAAGAGCATCTACGATGTTGGAAACTACTTTAAATACAATAAAGCGGGTGCAATTGTATTGCTACTAGGTTTTATTTCAGCAACAGCTATGCCGCCATCAGGACTATTCATCAGTGAGTTTATGATATTCCAATCCCTTTTTGAGGCGCATAGGATAATCATACTATTTATTGTATTGATACTATTGACGATGATTATCTGGGGATTTGGCTCAAACATATTCAAACTACTTTTCACACCTCCTCTAGAAATTGATGAATCGAGAATTCCAAAGATAAACCCTTGGGAGTCGTTTTCGCAGTACGCCCTTTTGGCGTTGGCAGTTTATGTGGCTTACAATCCACCTGCCATATTCGTTCAGATGATTCAAGATGCTGTTAACCTATTACCCCATTGATTATGAACTACAACGTTGCCATAAGAAATAATCAATCAATCCCATTAAAGGATATTCCAGAGCAATCGTACCATTCATTTCTCGAAATGAATATAAACTTGCTAAAGGATAGAGACGATAGACATTGCGTAAACTACTTTGGTTACCCTTTAGCCGATTCGGTTAAGCTTTTCTGCTGTATTGCCGATGATTCAATGCACCTAATCTACATTTCGTCGTGCATGGTTAGCAAAGGTGCAACGCTTAACTCGTTCTCGAAATTTAACTTTGCCTTTGAAAAGTTTGAGCGTGAGTTAAACGAGAATTTTGGTTTGAAATATACCGATCATCCATGGTTTAAGCCTGTAAGGTACACACACAATAGGGTTGATAAATCCAAGGTAATGGATAACTACCCATTCTATGGTGTTGAAAGCGAGGAGCTGCATGAAGTTGGTGTAGGCCCTGTTCACGCTGGTATTATTGAACCAGGTCATTTCCGTTTTATCTGCAATGGCGAGCAGATAATGCACCTAGAGATTCAATTGGGCTATCAGCATCGTGGGGTTGAGCAGCTATTTCTTCAGAAAAAAAGTCTTCTTGAGAAAACAATTCTTGCCGAAAGCATTGCTGGTGATACAACAGTTGGTCACACAACAGCCTTTGCAAACCTTTGGGAGAGCCTTTCGGATTATCGTGCTGAGCAAGATTTACAGTTTACCCGTACACTTGCACTTGAACTTGAGCGTATTGCTATTCACACAGGCGATTTAAGCGCACTATGTACCGATATTGCCTACCAATTGGGTAACTCCGTTTTAGGTCGATTAAGAACTCCAATGGTAAACTACTTTCAGGAGTGGTGCGGTAATCGTTTGTCAAAAGGGTTAATTCGCGTAGGAAGAACAAACTTCCCTTATACAGAATATCACGCAAAGCGCTTAAATGAGATATTTGCAGCATACGAGCCCGATTTCAACGAGATGATGACAAAGCTCTTCAAGTTACCAAGCGCTCTTTCCCGTTTCGAACGTACTGGCGTTGTAACTCACGATGAGGTTAAGCTTATTGGCACGGTTGGCATGGCTGCACGTATGAGCGGATTGAATAGAGATATAAGAGCATCGCATCCACATAATTTGTACTCTACAATAAATCACGAGCCAATCATCAAGCACCATGGCGATGTTTATTCAAGGGCGCAGATTAGAAAGGAAGAGATTAAGCAATCCATCGGATATATCAAAGTATTAATTAGTGATATCCCAACATTTACAAGTATTTCCGAGCCAGAATTAAAGCCAAGGCCTGATATGTTTGCGCTTTCGCTTGTTGAGGGTTGGAGAGGCGAGATTTGTCATTGTGCAATCACAAATGCTAGAGGTGAATTAGCCCTTTACAAGATCAAAGATCCATCGTTCCATAACTGGTTGGCCTTGGCTCAATCGGTTCGGAATAACGAGATATCCGATTTTCCAATTTGCAATAAGAGTTTTAATCTTTCATATTGTGGGCATGATCTTTAATTTAATAATTAAACAATGTGTCAATTTGACAATGAGACAATTGGAAAATATTCCAACATTCCATTATTCCATCGTTCTAATTGCTTTTGAAATGACTGAATAACCATTAGAAAGAAAGACAAACTATGCTAGATAATCTAAAGATACTATTCCATCAAGGAAAACAATTCATCCCAAATGTTAAAACGGTCGAAGTTCCGGGCGTTTTCAGGGGAAGACCAGTAATATCAACTGAAAAAGTTGATGAGCAAGCGCTGAAAGCCGTTTGCCCTTTAGGAGCAATTGAGGTTAGCCCGGTAAGGCTGAACCTTGGAAAATGCAATTTCTGTGGCGAATGCGCATTCAAATTTCCCAATAAAATTCAGTTTACAAAGGATTATAAGATTTCATCGAATA
>JBPXJX010000223.1:0-4825 GCA_051715525.1 Bacteroidales bacterium | reverse complement strand
GCTGGTCTTGGTGGTTTAGCCACTGCATTGCGTTTAGCTAAAAAAGGGTACAAGGTTGAAATTCTTGAGAAAAATTCTCAAGCTGGTGGACGACTCAATCAACTTAAGAAAGATGGATTTACCTTTGATGTGGGGCCAAGTTTTTTTAGCATGTCGTTCGAATTTAAAGAGTTTGCAAAGGATTGCAATATTGATTTGCCATTCAAATACGTTGAACTTGACCCTTTATACACGGTAAATTTTAGCAATAATCCAAAGACTTTCTATTTATACAAAGATATTAAAAAACTGGCCGAGCAATTTAAGGATGTTGAGCCTGATTTTGAGGTTAAAATGGAAAAGTATCTTAAAAAATCAGGTCGATTATTCCATGATACTGTTGATTTAGTTATTAAAAACAATTTTGACTCCTATTTTTCTTATATCCTAACTCTAATGAGGGTAAACCCTGTTCATATTCCTGTACTTTTTAGGAGTTTTTATGAGCAAGTTAAGTTGAATTTTACATCCACAGAAGCGCGTCAAATTATATCATTGGTTGCATTTTTTCTTGGCAGAACTCCATTCGATACAATGGCTATTTACACCTTATTATCCTATACCGAGTTTAAGCACGATGGATATTACAATGTAGAAGGAGGAATGTATAAGATTGTTGAAGGAATTGTTGATGAGTTGAAAAAGGAGAATGTAAAAATAACTTACAATACAGAGATAGTAGATTATACTGGGTCAAATAAAAAACTTGAAACTCTCACTGATAGCAATGGTATAAATTGGACTGCAGATATAATACTTGTAAATGCTGATGCCGCAGTTTTTCGAAGTAAAATTTTTAGACGTAAGGCTTACTCCGAAAAGAAATTGGATAAAATGAACTGGACAATGGGATACTTAACTTTTTATCTAGGTGTTAAGTGTAAACTGCCGCAAGTTAATCATCACAATTACTACCTGGGCAATAACTATGAAGAGTACGCAAACAATGTTCTACAAAACCCTGATACTCTGCAAAAGCCATACTATTATGTTAATGTTTTATCAAAACATAATTTAGATTGTGCTCCCAATGGTTGTGAGAGTTTATTCTTTGTTTGCCCTGTCCCAAATTTGTACCATAAACCCAATTGGGACGATAAAGAGGCTATTGTAAATAGCATTATTGCCGATTTCTCAAAACGAATTAACCAGAACATTGCACCTGAAATAGTCTCAAAAACAATCTACACTCCAGAAGACTGGCAAAACCAATTTAACCTTCATCGTGGAAGTGGGCTGGGTTTATCTCATAGTATGAGCCAAATTGGTGCATTTCGTCCAGCAAATTTCGACGAAAAGTTTAAGAATGTATTCTATGTTGGTGCCTCAACGCTTCCTGGTGCTGGTCTGCCCATGGCAATAATTAGCTCCAAGTTAGCCTTTGAGCGGATTCAGAAGTACTCTAATAAAACAAAGATTTAAGTGAAAGAATAATACCTGAACTAGGTCTGCGTAAATTGGGATTATTTATGACGCAACAAATTTAACTAGTTTATTTTCAATCATATCCTGAAGGACTTGAAGTAAGGCTTTTTCCTGTGAGTTAATATGACCATCTTCAGTAGCCATCATAATAATTTGTTCATACTCTTCACGAGTAATTTTATGATCTTCAATTGCTTTTTCGATGAGGTGTCTGAGTTTGTCAGCACTTTTACTTAATGCCATGGCCTTTTATTTAAGTATTAACTTATTATTCTTTAAACAACTACGAATATACGTTAGTTCAAGGAATTTTAAAATAAATGGATTAAAACCTTTTCGAGTTTTGTTTGTTTAAAAAATAATAATAAACGTTTAACAAAAATTTAAATTGATTTTATAAATAAATAGTTTAAAATTTAATAACCATGAATATCAAGATTAAAGTAATAGTTTTTACTGTGTTTCTCATCGTTTTAAAAGTAAATTATCTCAATGCTCAGGCTAATATTGACTTGGAAACAGGTCTAGTAATTACGGGTTACAACGATGTTAGAATTCCAGGAGATATTGGAACTCTATTCTCATTGAAAGATGATTTAACTGCCAAATCGAAAATTTTCTATCGTTTAAGGGCGAGTTATACCATAAAGTCTCGTCATACGTTATCAGTCCTTTATGCTCCTTTGGAGGTGAAATCAGAGGGGAGTATTCCAGCTGTTATCTCCTTTGCTGGAGAACTATTTCCTGCAAATTCGGATATAAATGCTACCTATAAATTTAACTCATACCGTTTGACATACCGTTATGATTTTGTGCAAAAACCAAAATTTGATTTTGGATTAGGTTTTACTGCAAAAATAAGGGATGCGAGGATTGCACTAAAAAGTAATGGTTTATCATCTGAAAAGTCAAATGTAGGTTTTGTACCTATTATCAATTTTAGGTTAATGTGGAAGTTAAACGACAACCTTGGTTTGCTATTAGATGGCGATGCTTTGGCTGCAAAACAGGGAAGAGCCGAAGATGTTCTTATCGCAGCAACTTATCGGGTTAATGAGAATTTGGGTTTAAGAGCTGGTTATCGAATTCTCGAAGGTGGTGCAGATAACGATGAGGTTTACGGTTTTGCTCTATTCCACTATGCTTCAATAGGTGTATCGTATAGTTTTTAAAAAATAATTAAAAGATGAATAAGATAGTTCTTTTAAAGTTTGTGATATCAATGCTTTTGCCTCTAAGCTTAGGGGCCATTGCAGGGATGTTTACAGCTCAGGCTGTGCCTGAATGGTATGCCACATTGAATCGACCCTCATTTAACCCTCCAAATTGGATTTTTGGGCCTGTTTGGACAACCCTATACCTAATCTTAGGATTTTCCTTTTTTCTAATTTGGAAACAGGAGCGAAGCATATTGCGTAACCAAGCAATCCTAATATTTATGGTACAGATGGCTTTAAATTTTGGATGGAGTTTTTTGTTTTTTTTCTATCATCAAATTGGATTTGCACTAATAGAAATTATCTTATTATTGGGAGTTATACTCGGAATGATTATTATGTTTTATAAAATAAAGCCTTTGGCTGCTTACTTGAATATTCCCTACTTACTGTGGGTTACATTTGCTTCAATTCTAAACGCTGGCTATTATTTTCTTAATTGATCTTAACGCGATTTAAAATGAAGATATAAAAAAACCTCACGGATTTGTGAGGTTTTTTTTGTTTTTGATTGAAGTATTATAGTCGAGCACTTCCATATTTTACATTAATGCTTATTTTTGATTTGGTGTATTGATCAGTTCCAATTATCCCTTCAACCTCAAGGTGGGTAGGGTCTTCAATTCTATTAATTCTATTATTTGTATTAAACTTGATGTCACCATATGAAGCACTGCCAGTAAGGTAGTATGATGCTTGAGGATCAATTCCCGCAGAGAAACCTGAATAGCCACCAGTAAATTTAATGCTCTCGAAACCAGATGGTACTTTGTTTATTTTAACATCGCCATATTTAAGGGTTAAATCGATTTTTTTGGTAAGCTCATCAAACCTGTAGTTTGTATATCCACCTTCGCCAACAAAATTGTTAATAGTACCAATTGAGTAGGAATCGTATTTTGATTCAGAAACGATAGAACTAACCTGATCGATTCCAATTTTTGAGTACCTGCTCACAAGAACAAGGGCTTTTGCTTTTACGATATTTAGCTTGCCATACTTAATTTCGGCTTTAAACCAGCCCACCTCGTCAATAGATGCATTTCCGTATGCAATCTCTAGCGAACTTAATGGATCGTTATTATCTTTCATTAATTTATATGCCTTTAAGTTGCCGTATTTAAGCTCTATCTTGCTCTTACCTGTTAGCTCATTAATGAATATGTCGCCATATTTATTTACCAAAGTGATGGAAGCTTGTTTAGGCATTTTTACCTCCCAATCGATGCTGAAATCTTTGGAATCGCTGTCGAAGTGCCTATTCCATTTTTTCATAAAATCCTCTTCAATCTTGGTAATTACGCTAATATCATTGCCTGTTTGAGTAAACTCAATGTTAATTGCATTTAAAAGGCGTGTTGCTTTATCTCCTTCGGGATAATCTAGTTTAATTTCAATTTTAATTGAGATGCTATTTTTATCCCAATTCTCTATGTTCATCTGGCCAAAACGATTTTCGAGATAGATGTTAGAACTTTCCGTTAATGTGTAATCTTTCTGATACGTTTTGGCTACTCTATCCTGACCATTTACAGCAATTGTAGTGATGGTTAAAAGAGCGAGTGCTGATAATAATTTTGCTGTTTTCATAGTATTTTATATTAAAGGCTACTGTTTTATATTAAGCTGTTTTAATCCTTGCAATGTATTTAAAATTTGATCGAGCATCTCTATTCTAAGTTGATATTGCTGAATCATAGCGCTAACAATTCTTTCACTCTTAGGGCTATCAGATAAGTCCTTTTTAAGCACACTATAACCCCTATCCATATCTGTTATCGCTTTGTTAACTTCAGTTTCAACTTCAGGCGTAGCGACCTCTTTAAGCGATTTTATTTGGTTATACTTTGTACTAATCTGACTTTGGTAGTAATCCTCAACCTCCTTAAGTTCGGGCGATACTACACTCAATGAAACTTCATTTTGACTGCTTAGGTTCCATGTCGAACTATTGTAAAGTAGTCCCAATGTTCCTGTAAGAACAAGCCCCGCAATAGCAGCTGCGGCTGCAACCATGAAAAGATTCACTTTTCGGGCTGGTTTTCTAGCCTCGAGTTTTTGCCTAAACCTATCGAAGTGTCCTTCGAGGGGCTCTTTCTCTTCGAAAGAATCTCGGTTTTTGCGGATATACTTCTTTAGACTTA
>JBPXJX010000222.1:0-19470 GCA_051715525.1 Bacteroidales bacterium | reverse complement strand
TTGAGGGAATTTTTGAGATGGCATTCCTTGGCTTTGCCAATAGCATATTAGGTGTTGTTTTTGGTGTGCTTAAAACAGCGTTTATTCTTAGCGTTGTTCTTGTTATTCTAGAGAAAGCAAATGTAAAGATGAACTTTCTTCCGAAGGATATTGCCGATAAATCTCTATTCTACCGACCAATACAACGACTAGCTCCAGCAGTTTTCCCAGATTTAAACTTTGATGAGATTAAGGCAAAATTAAAAGAGACTTTTGATCCTGTGAACAAGTAAAAAAACTATCTATGTTTAGTTTTAATAGGAATAGGTGTTGTTACTGCTATTCCTTCTTTTCATTTAAATCAAGAAACTGCATTAATACCCCCAAGTATTTGATATATGATAAATTGATCCAGTTACCGGAGGGACACAAACGAAATCAGTTTGAGTGTAACAACGTGTTGAAAAACCATCGGCACTCCCCCCTGAATATATGAAGAACAAAGCGTTATCTGCTTGTAAATATGGTCGTGTAGCAAAACCATCAGCAGAACCACCTGAGAAAATGAAGAATAAAGCGTTATCTGTTTGTGCATAGCAACGACTATAGAATCCATCTCCTAATCCGCCGGAATAAATAAAAAATAAGGTGTTATCTGCTTGAGCATAGAGTTTAGAAGCATAACCATCGGCTATACCTCCCGAGTAAATGAAATGCAAAACATTGCTGGCTTGAGCATAACTTTGAGAGGAGAAACCATCAGCAATACCTCCCGAATAAATGAAGTGCAAAATATTATCAGCTTGAGCATAGCAATTCTGTATAAATCCATCAGCATTACCCCCTGAATATATAGCCAGTAAAGGATCTATCCACTGATATGATCGAAAATCAAAACCATCGGCTGTTCCACCAGAATATATCCTCAGTATTGGATCGGTCCACTCATAGCGAGCTTCAGCAAAGCCGTCGTTTATACCTCCGGAATAGATGATATACGAGAGGCTTTGACCTTGAGAATGGCTTGCTTCGGCATAACCATCAGCATCGCCTCCATAAAAGATTGAAAAAAGAATATTATCTGTTTGAGAATAATTCAATTCAGCAAAACCATCCGCATCACCACCGGAGTAAATGAAACTAAAAATATTATCGGTTTGAGTATAGGAGTTGTCCGCTGAGCCATCCTCATCTCCACCAAAGTAAATAGAATGAAAAATATTATCAGCTTGAGAATAATTCAGTTCTGAATGTCCATCACCTTCTGCTCCAGAATATATAAAAGTTAAAACGTTATCTGGCTGGGAAAAGCAATTAAGAGATAAATCCCCAGAATTTCCACCTGAGTATATGAAGTATAAAATGTTATCGGCTTGAGAAAAACAGTACGTTGAGGAACCATCAGCGTCTCCCCCTGAGTATAAATGAAGATAAGGGTTGTTGGTTTGGGAGTATGTACTACTCCCAAAACCGTCTCCCTCACCTCCTCCGTAAATACTTTGAGCACTAACGAATACAGGTGTGAATAGGATTAAGAACAGAAATTTTTTTGCTCCCCAGGGCATTCTTAAGGTTGATTATAAAGGCGCAGTTCTTACTCCTCTTCCTCCATTTCTGTTATCTCGACCAACGGAATTCCAGCCTGATCCTCTATACTCCCTATTGGAAACTGTAAGCCAAGTTGCAGCATTCCATGAACCACCAGTAAAACTTATTCCAGCGTATCCGGTACAACCAGTAACACCTCCATAAACGCCATTTGCATTTGCTGGTGTGTTATTTCCATTAATTCCTGGCCAGTAGTTAACATCAGCTTGTCCATTTAAATTAAGTGCACCATTGCCATGTATGCCTGTAAAAGAACGACCTGCAGCGCTTCCAAGGGGCACAACATTTTCCCAAGTATTACCTGTCATCTCCATAATCCCATAATAAGCTGATCCTGACTGTATTCTACTAGTACCTGTTTGGGCTAAACTTCCTGCACGCATTGGACCCTGAACAGCTGGAGCATTATTGTATACGCAGTTTCCGTTATTATTTGATACTTCATTACCCGCGCCACCATTTGAAAAACCGGTTGATCCTAGAATTGCTGTTGAACCCCAGGCAAATTCAGCAGAAGTTGGAAGAAGCGTTCCTCTACATGCTTTTTCATACTCCAGTTCGGTCATTGGACGTAAACCGGACCAATCGAGATAAGCAAGCAAATCAGTATTGCTAAGCCAATTACATGAAACATTTTGTCCATCGTTTGCCTCACCAGCAATATTGTTGTTGCTTAAATCGTTACCATAAACCCGTGGATCCACTCCACCAGGGTCGCTCATTAGCCTAATTCCATTGCGGTTTTGAGGAGTAGTTTGTCCTGCACCTGTGTGAAAATAGTTTCCGACAATAGTTGAAAAAAATCGGGTTGCCTGTTGGGTGCGGTTAATTTTATTGAGAAATGCCACATATTGCTCTTGGGTTATTTCATATTTCATTACATAATAGGCATTAAATCCCTTTGGATAGGCAGCAGGCAAAGTTTGAGCTGCTGCATTATTAAAATCATCAGCACCAGTTTGGCCAGCGGCATTATTATTGTGTAAAGCAGCTACCCCGCCTCCGCCTAAGGTTAGCGATGCTTCTGATGTAATTTGAAATGGGGTATTACTAGCCTGAATTCTAAATTGACCATTTATAACTGGATTTCCATCACCAAGATAATATGATCCTTGAGGAACATAAACCATTTCAACAGCAAATAAGCAAATTTCAACACTATCGGCATCAGCTAATCCATCAACTCCATAATTCCAGCGTAATTTGCCACCAGTATAATTAACATTTTGTTGAGCAATAATATTATTGGAATATAAAAATACACCATATGCCCCACCAGCTCCATTATCGTTACTGCTATTTATAGTCGCACCAGTTGGTATGGTATGTCCATCAGCAGCTCCAGTGCCATCAACATAGTTTAGTGTTGCATGCTTCCAATCGGTAGAGGTTTTTAAACGGTACTTGGCAAAAATCCAAGCAGCATCCCAGTTTGAAGGACCAACATTGATCCTCCAAGAATTGTTCCAAGAAATACCAAAGTTAATCATGGTATAATCAAGAGTTGTGTTTTGCCCCGAAAGTGACAAACTGCTGATTTGAATGTTATTCGCATGTAACTGGTAAAAAACCAGCAGCGAAAAAATTAGTGATAGTAATGGTTTTGTTCGCATGACGCAGTTGGTTTTTATGTTTAAAAAATTAGATTCTTTATTTTCTTCATTAATTATGCTTATACTTTAAAATTCTTGAAAAAGTTTCTTTGATAATATTGTGATATTTAAAACATCAATTTTGAAACACATAATTTGTTGAACGAAATTTGTATCTGAAATAATAACTAATTAAAGATGCCCAAATATCTGTTAAATATTGCCTAATTCAACGACTAGCAAAAGTACTTTTCCCCAATCACAACTTCGATGAAATGAAGATGAGTTAAAAGAGACTTTTGCTCCTGAAAAGAAATAGCGTAAATTTGATTCCTACTTAAGTCCAAAAAGCTAATATAGTCTTAATTAATAAACAGAGTTATATGAGAACTATAATTTTAATAGGCTTTTTAAGCCTTTCAATGTTCGTAAGAGCAAATGGCGAAACACAGATAACGACTAATCCTGATTCGGTTATAGTGAAAACTGAGGTCTTCGATCCTGAAGTTGCCACACAAAAGTATCTTGATACACTTACTTTCGATCAAAAAGAAAAATCAGATTCATACTTTGAAGGTGGATACTGGTTAATGCTTTGGGGTTTCCTTTATGAATTTGTAGTGGTTTGGGTATTTCTCGGGTTGGGATTATCAAATTGGATAAAGAGGATTGCAGAAAGAGTAAAAAGTATAAACCTACAAAATCTTATATACATTGGATTTTACTTGTTATTTGTATATTTATTAACCTTCCCGCTTAATGTTTATCAGGGCTTCTTCAGAGAACACCAATATAATCTTTCAAACCTTACTTTCGGAGGATGGATAGGTGAAGAGATGAAAGGACTTGCTTTATCGGTAGTATTTGGAAGTCTTATCTTAATGTTGATTTACATAGCTATACGAAGGGTAAAACAGAATTGGTGGAAATGGGCAAGTGGTATTGCTGTCGTATTTATTATAATTGGTATGTACATTGGTCCTGTTTTTATTTCTCCAATTTTCAATGATTACAAACCATTAGAGGATGGAAAAATAAGAGATGAGATTCTTTCAATTGCTCGTGCAAACGGTGTACCTGCTGATAATGTATATCAGTTTGATGCTTCAAAGCAGAGCACAAGAATTAGCGCCAATGTTAGTGGAATTGGGAGTACTATTAGAATATCATTGAATGATAATTTATTAAAAAAATGCTCTCAAGCCGAGATAAAATCTGTTATGGCTCATGAGCTTGGTCATTACGTATTAAATCATATTTATAAGAGCCTCTTTTTAATGTTTGTAATAGTGATTATTGGATTTGCCTTTGTAAACTACTTATTGAATTGGTCTATAGGAAGATGGGGAAATAAATGGAACATCAAAGGAATAACAGATATCGCTGCTCTACCATTGTTTATGCTTTTTTTCTCGGCCTACTTCTTCTTTGCAAAACCAGTCTTAAACAATATTATTCGGGTTAATGAAATCGAAGCAGATTATTTTGGATTAAATGCGGCTCAGGAACCCGATGGGTTTGCCTCTGTTTCAATGAAACTTTCAGAGTATCGAAAAATTAATCCTGGGCATTTAGAAGAAATAATTTTTTATGACCATCCAAGCGGAAGAGTTCGTGTTCATAACGCAATGATATGGAAAGCAGAGCATATTAAAATAAAAAGTTCTGGTGAAGAGAAGACGGTAAAGTGAGTTATTTTAGTGAGTGCCTTTAAATAATATTTTTTTGACGAAAAACTATAAAAAAGACAGACCAAGCAACAACATTTATATAAGTTCAAACGTACAAATAGCAAACACTTGTGATAGTGTTACGAATGTTTAAAATGGGGTTACCACAATCCATTTTAACAGAAAAGGGCGCCAACAACGCCCTTATCTATTTCTAGGGGTTCATTATTGATACAAGTTGTATTTTTGTGGATCACTATCGATTTTCCAAAACTTACGATCATCAATAAAAATTGACTCTTTAGAGTTATCAAAGGTGAATACCATTTTTAGTTTCAGTTTCCTTACATATGGAATATCCAGCTTAATAATGCTGTCGTAACCTTCGTGAACAATGGTTATTGCATCATTGCTTATCATTTTCAAAAAATTACCGCCAATTATCACTTTCTTCTCGCTAATCGATAGGGCCAAAGTATCCTTAACTACCTTCCATTTCCCTTTGTAGTAATAGGTGTTGCAATTTTCATCGCAGTTAAATATGTCGAAATGAAAAGCAAAAGAGCTGTCAGGGTAAAAGGTGTAACAGTTTTTCCTGCCCGATTCATACTCCGAGGCATCTTGCCAAAAACCAACAAAATCCACAGGTAATTTCTCTTGACCTTTGACAACAATTTGAAAGGAGACAAGTAGAATGAAAATCAATTTTCTCATGGTAACTCTAATTAACTGTTGTTAAAAGTACAATAAAAAATCTAAGCTTTTGAAAGGTGAAAACTTGTGGAATATCGGAATAAAGCAGCTGGTGAGTTTCGTCAAAGGTTATAAGTTAACCCTCTTGCCAATGAACCTAAAGTCTATAGCCTAAAACCTACAGCCTATCCATTAATTTACATATCATCTTGTGTCGAGTTCGCGTCATTTACTATCTTTGAGAAATTTTTATTGAATATGAACTTTGTAGAAGAGTTAACATGGCGAGGTATGATTCACGATATCATGCCCGGAACAGAAGATCTGTTAAAAAAAGAGATGACAACCGCATATGTAGGAATCGATCCTACTGCCGATTCGCTTCATATTGGTCACCTTGTAGGGGTAATGATGCTTAAGCATCTGCAAGCATGCAGGCATCGTCCTGTTGTGCTTGTTGGAGGAGCAACAGGTATGATTGGCGACCCATCAGGTAAATCGCAAGAGCGTAACTTGCTCGATGAGCCAACGCTTCGTAAAAATCAGGAAGCGCTTAAGCAGCAACTTTCGCATTTCCTCGATTTCGATACCGATAAGCCTAACCGTGCTTTGATGGTTAACAATTACGATTGGATGAAGGATTACAGTTTCCTTAACTTCATTCGCGATATTGGAAAGCACATCACCGTTAACTACATGATGTCTAAGGATTCGGTAAAGAAACGTCTTGGCGAGGAGGCAAAATCGGGGATGTCGTTCACCGAGTTTACTTACCAGCTAGTTCAAGGCTACGATTTTCTTTTCTTATATCAAGATCTTGGCTGTAAGCTTCAAATGGGTGGTTCCGATCAATGGGGAAATATAACTACTGGAACCGAACTTATTCGTCGAAAAACTGGAGGAGAGGCATTTGCGTTAACTTGCCCGCTTATTACTAAGGCCGATGGTGGAAAGTTTGGAAAAACCGAACAAGGCAACGTTTGGCTCGATCCTCGCTATACTTCGCCATACAAATTCTATCAGTTTTGGCTTAACGTATCGGATGATGATGCGGCAAAGTATATCAAGATATTTACAATGCTTACCAAGCACGAAGTAGAGGCGCTAATTGCTGAGCATGCACAAGCACCTCATTTAAGGATACTTCAAAAGAAATTAGCCGAGCTGGTTACCATTATGGTTCACTCCGAGGCTGATTACCAGATGGCCGTTGAGGCTTCGGGAATTCTTTTTGGCAATGCAACTGCAGATACTCTAAAGAAGTTAGATGAAGAAACGTTTCTTTCTGTTTTCGAAGGGGTATCAACTTTTGACGTTTCTAAAGTTCAATTCGAAAAGGGCACACCCTTTTCAACTCTTGCGGTTGAAAGTGCTGCAGTATTTGCATCAAAAGGAGAATTGAGAAGATTGGTTCAGGGTGGTGGAATTAGCATCAACAAGGATAAGGTTGTGGATTCAGAGATGATTATCGATTTGAGCCATCTTATAAATGGCAAATACCTTTTGGTTCAAAAAGGGAAAAAGAATTACAATATTATACGCTTAGTATAGTTTATATACCAGCACTGAATGCTACATGTTATTATTTAGTGTGTAGCAACTGTTTTTTGCATTTATAGTTTAATCATTTTATAACTACTTCATGGAATCATCAAAGAGCGATTTCAACCTGAACTCAACCAACCTAATTGATTTGGTGTGGAGTAAGCGAAAACTTTTATTAATAATTGGAATAGTTGCAATTATAGTTTCAACGGTTGCATCATTCATGATTACTCCAAAATTTAAAGCAGTAGCAACCATTTATCCTCCAATCGATAATCAAGTTTCTAAAGAGTTAATGGCTCCATCAATGCAAGCAGGGTTAACAGTTTTTGGCGAGAGTAAAGAGGTTGAGCAGATGCTTCAGGTGTTATCGTCAAATACGCTTCGCGATTTGGTTATCAAAAAGCTTAATCTAATGGCAATTTGGGGCGTCGATCCTAATGAGAAGTATGCAATTAGTAAGGTAAATGGGATTTATAACGATAACATTCGTTTTCGTCCCACGCAATATATGAGCGTTGAGGTTGAGGTATATGATCCGTATCCCGAGCTTGCTGCAAAGGTTGCCAATACGATTGTTGTATTGCAGGATAGCTTAATGAGGGCTATAAAATCTCAAGTTACATCTAAAGGGCTTATTGTTCTTAAAGAACAGTATCAACAGGCACTTAATGAGATGAAGGCATTAGAAGACTCTATGACTAATACTATGGTCAATGGCGTTTTTAACGTTGAGGCTCAAACCAAAGGAATATTCGATGAATATGCAAAAGCAGTTGCATCAGGGCAGAACAATGCAATTAAAGCTCTTGAGAAAAGGATGGAACCTTTAAAAAAGTATGGAGGGAAGAACGTACGCTTTAAAGAGGAAATCCTGAATAAAGCAGAGCAGATTACAGAACTAAATACTAGCTTAAGAACAATGCAAATTGAGGCAGCACAAGAAGTGCCAAGCCAATTTGTTGTTGATTATGCTTCTGTCCCCGATAAAAAGGCGTACCCAATGAAATCGATAATCATTATTGTGTCAACCCTATCGGCTCTGCTATTTGGCATTTTTGCTATTGTTATTTCTGATTTTTTAAAACCTCGTATAAAAGAGTAACAGATTGCTTAAGCCTAGCAAAGTTGATATTGGAATTGTTGCCTTCTCAATTCTATTTATACTGGCTAACGCCTACTTTGCTGTTGGCAACGATTTACTATTTGCAATATTACCTATTGCTCTTTTTGTTGGGCTATTTCTATTTTTTGCTCCAATTAAGCTTTTTATTGCCATTGCATTTCTTGTTCCGCTATCAATGCCCCTTTACAGATTAGTTTATGGGCTTGATTTCGATTTTTGGTTTCCTACCGAGCCGATTATTTTTATTTTTCTAATTTTATTGATATTAAAGTCAATCAAAGAAAGGTATTTTGATTTGTCGCTTGCGAGTCATCCTGTTTTTTGGGCGATATTGTTTTACCTTGGATGGTTAATTATATGTATCGTACCAAGCGAGATGCCTGTCGTATCCATTAAATATGTTATTGCAAAAATTTGGTTTATTGGGGTTTTCTTTTACTTAGGCTACACTCTCTTCAAAACGAACCCAAAAATTTTTCGTCACTTCACGTTAGCCTTTATAACAGGATTAGTTGTTGTATGTACAATAACCTTAATAAAACATTTTGGCAGGGGAATTTTCGATCAAAAACAGGCTCACGGTGCTTGCCAACCCTTTTTTATTGATCATACTTCTTATGGGGCAACAATCGCATTTATGCTACCAATGGCAATAGGGTTTATTTTTATAGTAGAATCGAGATTAAAAAAACTGTTTTTCATAACACTATCTTTTTTCCTTTTTTTTGCTCTTGTCTTCTCATATTCCCGTGCTGCATGGTTAAGTGTTATGGTTTCAGGAGCTATATGGGTTATATGGATATTAAGGATTAAATTTTCAATTGTTGCTTCAAGCACAGTTGTTACAATCGCTCTATTCTTTACTTTTCAGCTAGAGATTAAGCAGTGGTTGAGCAGCAACACTACCGATTCGAGCGGAAATCTTAAGGAGCACTTAAATTCTGCATTAAATGTAAGCACCGATGCTTCAAACCTTGAACGTATTAACCGATGGCAATCTGCCATTAGGATGTTTGAGGAGAGACCTGTTTTTGGATGGGGTCCTGGTACATACATGTTTTGCTATGCACCCTTTCAGCGATCATACGAAAGAACTATTATTAGTACCAACTTTGGAACTGGAGGAAATGCCCATAGCGATTACCTTGGATTACTATCTGAGGCTGGAGTTTTAGGAGTAATTAGCTATATAATTATCTTAATAGTAGTTTTTTACCGTGGATTCGCAATATCGAGGAAAATAAAAGATAGGACAACTAAAATCCTTTTGATATGCTCAATTTTAGGTCTTATAACCTATGTTGTACATGGTGTATTGAATAACTTTTTAGATACAGATAAAATTGCAACCCCTTTTTGGGCGTTTATTGGGTTTATTGCAGCAATAGATTTCAGAACATGAAAAGGGATTGATTAGTAAGGATTAAAGAAATTCTAATCCTAATATTGAAATATCATCAAAAATAACAATATTGTTGCTTTCGGATTGCTTACTGTGAGTCTCGATTATATATTCTATATTTTCCACAAGGCTACTCTGGTTTGAAATATCCTTTTCAATGGTTTTTGTTCCGTATTCGACCTTGTTTTCTGATAAAAACTCCACCAATCCATCCGTAAAGCAAATCAATTTTGATGGCTGATTTATAAGGATAGAACCTACGTTCATTACAGGAATTTCATCGAGCATTCCAAGCCCTACACAACCGCTGGTTAGCTGATTAATCTGTTTTGAAAATTTATTGTAAAGTAGAGGTGGGTTATGACCTGCGTTGATATACTCAAGGTGTCGTTTTTGAATGTTATAACGACCTATAAAAATGGTTATAAACTTTTCACCTTTAGCCGTAGCCATAACCCGTTCGTTGAGCTTTTCGGCTAGCTTGGTTAGCTGGATCTCGTGGGTGAAAAGCGCTCGAAGGTTAGCCTGAAAGTTTGACATCAGCAAGGCTGCTGAAATCCCCTTTCCCGAAACATCAGCAATACAAAAACCGATTTCGTTAGGGCTAAGCTCAATAACATCGTAGTAATCGCCTCCAACCTCATAGTGGGGTTGATAGTGGGTTGTGAATTTGATTTTATCGCTTTTCGGAAAGCTTTCGGAGCTTGGAATAAGCATATTCTGCATCTTTGATGCTAATTCCAACTCCTTTCGCATGGCCTCCTGCTCTAAACTCTTATAGAATAAACGTAAGTTTTCTATTGCAACGAATATGATTATGGAAAGCGTTTGAACAAAGTTGAGGTGGCGTATCGATGCGCTTACCCCTTTCTCCTGATCGTTAGTGTCTCCGATTAATATAAAGGCTAAAGGCGAATTATTCTGAATTACTGGTATAATAATATCAAGTTCCTGCAAAGCCGAACTCTCAACAGTACTTATAATGGTTATTTCGCTAAAGTTTATTAAATCGCGCTCAACCTCAATTTTATTGATGATACTTTCTGGACAGTTTGAGTGTAGAATAAGCTCCCAAGTTTCTTCCTTTTTGTAAAATAAAACTCTATCGATCCCTAAATCCTCGTTTAGGATAGTTTTGAAACGCTGGAGAAGATTTTCAGTTTTAAGATCAGCACTAATTGCCTGAGCCATCGCAAGCAGTGCGTTCAACTTGAACGTACTTTGCCTTAACCGCTTCGACGATGACGTTTGCGACATATAGTTATGATAATAACTTACAAATTTGCAGGTGTAAAAAAAGATTAATATACAAAAAAAATAATATCAAAGGCAAAAGCCTTTGATTATTATAATTTTCATCGAGATAAATTACTTAACTCTTTCGGAGTATTCGCGAGAACGAGTATCAACCTTAATTCTATCGCCAATATTAATGAAAAGGGGAACTTTAATGATTGCGCCTGTTTCAACAGTTGCAGCTTTTAGTGCTGTTGACGAAGCTGTATCGCCTCTTAGACCGGGCTCAGTATAAGTAACTTCCATTTCAACAAATGGTGGAAGTTCGCATGAAAGGATACGCTCCTCTTCTGCATGAATCATCATCTCAACGTACTGACCCTCTTTGTAAAGATCTTTATTATCAACTAATTCAGGCTGAAGTGTTACCTGTTCAAAAGTTTCTTGATGCATAAAGTTATAGCCCATATCATCCTTATAAAGGAATTGGAAAGGTCTACGCTCGATACGAACTTGATTAACTTTTACACCAGCTGTAAAAGTGTTTTCAATTACTTTTCCTGTTTCAAGATTTTTAAGCTTTGTACGAACAAACGCACCACCTTTACCTGGTTTAACGTGCTGAAATTCTACGATTGTATACAGTTTACCGTTAAACTCCATACAAAGCCCATTTTTAAAATCTGCAGTTGTTGCCATATTGTTTTTGAGTAAATTTTTTGCAAAAATAGTAAATCAATAAATATTCTAAACTTTATTGTACCAAAGTCTTTGATATTTATCAAAATAATAATGATAAGTGGCACAAAAATGTGGAAGAATAGCTCCTTTACTTGAAAAGAATTGGGTACATTAACCCTTTATAATCAATTAAATCGCAATAAACAGAGCCAACGTAAATATCAAATCGGATGCGAATGGGTATAAAGTTGTTGTCGTTCGAGAACCATACGGCCATATCATCCTTTGATTTAAATACTCGTCCAGTTAGCACCTCGGGCATAAACTTCATACACTCAATGGTACCAAATTTTGTTTTTATCTTTTCGTACCCTTTAAACCGAATAACCAACGGATATTTTTCATCGGTGAAGTAGGTGTGTACAATGATTTGCTCCTCGGGTTTTAGCTTTCGGTCTAGCATAATGCTGCGCAGATAGTATACCGACGAGAGAATATCTTGACAACCTTTAACAACGACAACCTTACCCGTTATGGAGCTGTTGCATATTGAGGAATCTTTTCTTGAAAAATGATCGAATGTTTGAGTGCTATAGTGCCTGTAGCTGTTCTCCTTGATATCTCGAATCGATTTATATGGCCAATTGGTTTCAATATCAGTAAAACTTTGATAGGTATCGTTTACTTGGTATAAAACGCTTGCCAGCCCAACTGTTACAGCATTGAGATATAGATTATTAACTTTTTTCCCATCATAATCGCTTTCACGTATAGTAAGTACGCCTTCGCCACCCTTAATAAAGCCATAATGGAGCTGATATTTAAGCATTTCACCAACCTTAAAGGCTTGTTTTTGTTGTGCTTGAGCAGCCGAAATTGTCACAATTATTGAAAATGCAACAAATATTCTTTTTGATATTGAGGTAATATGCATAATCTATCGATGGGTTTACTTCAATCCTGGGATTAGATTTTTTTTCGAAACGGTTACAACAAAATCTTTAAGGTAATAAGGTTCAAAGTAAGCAATATTTTCGAATGTACCATTATCAAAAGCCTTATTGGCTAACGGAATCATAAATTGTGCCGAAGGTGAAAAAGTATCAATAAAAATAGCATTCGGATTATTTATTATTTCTCTGCATTTTGAAGCGCCATTGCCAAAAAAAAGAATTTTTTTATTGCATAATAAGCTTTGAAAGGAGTTATTGTCAACTACGACCGCTTGAGTATCCGTAATCTTTTTAAGCGATTTGTCGTAAAGCGCTGTATAGACTTCCATTCTGCGAGCATCGATCATGGGGCATAAAAAATCAATTTCGCATTTGGCAATTATTGATTCGTAAAGTGTGAGAGCGCCATAAACCATTGAGTCGAGACTACAAACAGAAATAAGGGGTTTATCAGCAGCATAGCAAATACCTTTTGCTGCTGATACCCCAATTCGTAATCCTGTATAAGAACCTGGTCCCTTGCTTACTACTACTGCATCGAGCGATTGGATTCCTATCCCTGTTTCTTTTACAAGCTGATTAATAAAAGAAGTAAGCTGCGATGCGTGTGCCTTTTCGTCGGTACTCTCTTTTATCCCAATAACCTTTCCCTCTTTTGCAATGGCTACCGAGCAAACATTAATTCCCGACTCAACAAGTAGCAAGTTTCTCATCGTCTAATTACTTCTTCTCTTCCTTAAAGAGTTTTTCTTTGGAAATTTTTTTAACCAATTTGCCATCTTTAAGTTTTCGAGAAATAGCGCTAAAAGGAGAAGAAACAATTTCTTCGTTGCCAGTTAACCCCTCTTTTATCTCAATATAAGTATTATCCTGTATCCCAGTTTTAACAACAACCATTTTAGCGGTATCGCCTTTGGTTATGAATACAATCTCTTTTAGATCAGTTGGTTTTCCATTTCCCTTCTCAGTTGTAGTAACCTGATTTTGGTTAACCTCGGCTAATCCGTCAGAAGCTGCTCCAACTTTAGAAGAATCGGAACGAGTAGTAACAGCCTGAATTGGTACAGTTAGAATATTCGATTTTGTTTGAGTACGGATATCAACGGTAGTTGACATTCCTGGGCGGAATGGGCTTGGATTTTTTGCGTTTAATAAATCTTTATATGATTCTTCAAGTAATAAAATTCTAACCTGAAAACTTGTAACTTGATCGGTTGAAGCACCCTGCACGCTAGCCGAATTGGCTATTTGTGTAACAACTCCCTTAAACTTGCGATCTAAGTATGCATCAACTTCAATAAGAGCCGTATCATTCATCTTTACGCGAACGATATCGTTCTCGTTAACATCAACACGGGTTTCCATGCGGCTTAAATCAGCAATTCGTAGAATCTCAGTACCCGAAAATTGTGCGGTACCAACAACGCGCTCACCTAATTCAACATTAAGTTTGGATATAGTACCATTCATAGGTGCATAAATGGTAGTTTTCTTGAGGTTTTCATCAGTTTCTTTAAGCGAGGCTTCAGAGCTTTCAACATTAAATTTTGCTGATTTAACATCAGCTTGGGCTACTTCATAGTTGGTCTTTGCTGATTCAAAATCAGATTCAGATATTGCCTTTTGACTAAAAAGCTGCTTGCTGCGATTAAAGGCAAGTTCACTTTGAGCGAGCTGAGCTTGTGATTGGGTTAATCTTGCTTTTGATGAGTTAACTGCAGCAATTGCACGTTCTTTATACGATAAATAAGTATCGGGCTTAATTCGGCAAAGTACAACACCCTTTTCAACTTGATCGCCTTCTTTTACGTTTAATTCGATTATCTCCCCTGAAACCTCGGGGCTTATTTTTACTTCAATTTCGGGTTGAATTTTTCCGTTAGCGGTAATGCTCTCGGTAATTGTTCTTTTCATTGGTTTTTCAACCGAAACTTCAATCATTTCAGGTTTTCCGAACCAACCTGCTTTCTTTCCAATAACAACAAATACAATAAGGATAACTACTGCTCCAATTAAGTATTTAAGTGTATTCTTCTTTTTCATAGCTATATTTTATTTTTTTAAGATTATAGACTTAGTGGAATTCCCTTGTAAAATTCAAGGATTTTTGATTTAAAAATAAGTTCGTATTTGGCTTGAAGCAGGTCTGTTTCTGCTTTCGAAAGCTTGTTTTTTGCAGTTGTATAATCGACAGATGTTACTAATCCAACAGTGAACTTTTGTTCTGAGTAGCGAAAAGCCTCTGTAAGTGCGATTAAACTTTTTTGGGTTGCTTTGAGTTTCTTTTGTGCAGCAAAAGCATCGATGTAAGCTTGTTGAATGTCCTTGTATAGAATATTTTTCTCATTTTCTAAACTTAACCTAGATTTATCTAATGTGATTTTTGCGTTTGAGATGTTATTTCTTACGGTCCATCCGTTAAAAATAGGAATAGATAATCTTAATGTTATAGACTTGGACAAATTATCACTTATTTGCTCAAAAAATGGAGGAGATGTTATGCCGCTTTCTAAATATTTAGTTGCAGCAGAACCGATATAACCATTTAAAGTTAAGTATGGGTATAAACCCCCTTTTGCAATCGATAAGTTTGTTTCGGAACTTTTTACTTTAAAATTTGCACTTGTAATTTGAGGCATTATTTGTTGTGCTGATTCAAAAATATCTTTAAGTGAGCCATCAATAATCTTATTCTCGAATTTATCTAAAACCGGTTTTTGAATTTTGAATCCTTCAATGGTTTTTAAATCAAGAAGTTGAGTGAGAGTTAAGTATGCAATATCTAATTGATTCTGTGTATTTACAACTTGAAGTTCATCGCTAGCAACTTGAGCCTCAATTTCTAAAAGATTTCCTTCGGGGAAACTACCTGCTTTAACAAGCACAGAGGTTCGATCTAGCTGTAAGTTGGTTAGCTCAAGTTGTTTTTTTGTAGTAATAAGCAGCTCTTCGTAATAAAGAATTTGAAGGTAAGCAGAAGCTATGTTTAAAGCCACATCGTTTCTTATTCTTTCAACTTCACTTGAGGTTGCAAGTAAATCAAATTGATCTTGTTTTATTGTATTATACTTCTGTAGTCCTTTAAAAACAGTTACACTTGCATCTAATGAGGCATTTGTAGATAATGGGTTAAATTTTTTATTATCTACTTTAGTCGCTCCAAAATTAATTGCTTCGCTAATACCACCATTTAGACTCGGTATTAAATTAAGCTTTGATTGGAGCAGCTGGCCTTCATTCAGTTTAACATTTTGCATTTGCTGCTTAATCTGGATATTGTTTTCGAAGGCATACTTGATACACTGCTCTAAAGTCCATGTTTCCTGTGCTTTGGCATAATTTGTAAGCAGAAGAAAAAATGAGCAGATTAAGATTAAAAACTTTTTTTGCATACTATTTTATATTAAGTTGGGAATGAAATTATTATAATTTAAAACCTCGAAATTACTGATAATTTTTCAATTGAATATTTAAAGAAAGCTAATTAATGATAAAGAGTAAGGATATTAGAAGGTTTTGAAAAAAAGAAACAATGAATCGGATGAATAAATCGAATATCCTTTTAAAAATTAGCGACTAATTGTTTTGCAACTAAGAATTTAATCTATTTAAAAGTTCTTTCCCCTTTGGTGTTTGAGCTAAGCCACCAAGCCCAGTGCATCGTAACGATGAAGGCAAAGAATTGCCTACTGCTTTCATGGCAGTTATAACTTCGTTGAGTGGAATTATATGATTGTACCCGGCAAGGCTCATATTTGCTGAGTTTAGGGCATTTGTTGCACCTAGAATATTTTTACCCAAGCAGGGTACTTCAACCCTACAACCAACAGGATCGCAAATTAGACCCAGTAGATTTTGTAATGCCATTGAGGCAGCATTAACGGCATGAATGTAACTACCACCCATCAGTTCAACCAAACCTGCAGCAGCCATGCAAGATGCTGCTCCACATTCAACCTGGCAACCACCTTCCTCTGCCGAAAATGTATACTCTGCTGCTATAAAGACCCCTATAATTCCTGCTGCTAGAAAAGCTTTTGTTAAGTTATCCAAATCAGCATCTAATTCTTCAATCGCTCCAAAAAAAGCTCCTCCAATTACACCGCATGAACCAGCAGTTGGCGCAGCAATAATAATTCCCATTGAGCTTTTGACCTCCATTATAGCGCTTGTGTATGCTATTATGGAATTAGTAGCTGAAGGGAATAGTTTACCTGCTTTTTCAGCCTGATTAATTAGATGTGATTGTTGCCCTAAAATTCTATCCTTGTATGAAGTGCCATTTAGACCTTCTGATATTGAGTTTTTTGTTATTACAACAAGCTCTTTCATTTTTGCAAATACAATACTTGGGCTTAAACCCGATCTGGCGCTTTCATATTGAATTGCCAAATCTGCTAAAGAAAAGTTCTTATCCTTGGCATATGCTATCATTTCGGAGTAAGAACAGAATGGGAGTGGGCTAATGTTTCCTGATAGAACTGGTAAAACTGGCAAGATTTCAAATTTCCAGAGGATATCATTTTGGTTCTCTAGTAAGCTGAGAAATTGTTTTATTATTGACTTTCTCGATTTAATATTTAGTAGAATATTGTTGCTGTTATCCTTTTGGAATATGAGTTTGGTAAAGGTTAATTTTTGTTGAATAAGCTCTTCGAGTTTTATACTATCAGATAAGTTTTTAAATAAAACTAACGTTTCAAAGTAATCTCCTTTTAAGGACACCTCAATTCCTTCGATACTTTTAATCTCGAACATCCCTCCGCCAGTTGATATAGCGGTTACTTGAAAATCATTTTTTATACCATTATCGAAAAAGATGTTATAGGTGCTCGGATGATCCGCTTTGTAGTCTTTAACAAGATATTCTATTTCTAAATTTCTTTCTTTAAGCTTATTGCTGAAATGAATTATATCCTTTTCTGTAATATCAATTCCCAATAAACCTCCAGCCAAACCCATTGCCGAACCTTGACTTAAGTATGTGGTTGCTAATGAACCATGGGTATCAAACTCTACTCTTACTTTAGATAGTTTTGTGGTGCACATCTGACGAATAATGGCTCCAATATGATGTGCAGCTGCAGTGTGTGAGCTAGAAGGTCCACGCATTACAGGTCCAATAACATCATTAAAAATGCTAGGATTACTCATTTTATAATATTTTTCTAAACATTTTCAGGCTCTTTTTTCATAGCACATCTAAACATCCAAATTGATGTATATAGAACTACTCCTCCTACTATCCCTTTAAGGACAGTTAATGGGAGAGATTTAATTACGTATGCCGCCAAAAACACACCGGCTAAACCTGCTACCGAAAGGGCGATAGCCGTTTTTCTATCATAAGCATTTTCTTTTATAAATCGAAAACCGCCCGCAGCCATAAGCATTGCTGTTGCTGTCATCATAATTGGAAATGCTGTTAAAGGGTGCATGCCAAGTGCGTAAACCATTGCCATACAGGGAGCATAAAACCCAATTCCAATGGTTTGCAGGGCACCAAAAATAAAACTTAGCACAACTATTAACGCTAATTTCCATCCTGTAAGTCCAATGGCTTCACCTCCTAAAGGCATAAGCTTAAGAAATCCTGCAAGAATAATTAGCGCAACAACCATTAAGCCAATACCCATGCCCAATTGAATTTTTTGACGCGACATTTTTGCAACTACTCCAGCACCCAAAATTGCTCCTGTTGGTGCAGCAATCGACATTGAAACAAGCGTTAATGGGCTAACATCTACAGCGCTCATAAATATAAATGCTTGGGCAACGGTAGGAATTGTGTTACCAACATTCATTGTGCCTGGAATCAACCTATCATCAACAAACCTGAAAAATTTAAAGATTGCCGTTTGCTGTGCAAAACTTCCAATGCCTAATGTGTCGAAAAAGTTGGTAGCAAAACCTGTGGCCGAAAGGCCAAACCACGATTTATTGGTGAACGATGTACGATTTTTATAAATATCTTTTACATAGAAAAAGCTAAAGATGCTCGAGATTAATGCTAGAAAAGCCTTAAGGATTATAACCATAAAAGTATTGGGTTAAAGGATAAAATATTGTGATATAAGTTTTTAAAACTACAAAACTGACTTCAACAATCCAAATTGGTAAACCTTAAAGTAAGTTGAAAAACAAAAAGTTTCTTTTTGTATCTATTAAAAGTTGAGTATTTAACGCATTAGTATTCAAATGATATATATTTTTGAGTATTATTTTAACTCATTCACTCATGAAACTATTTGGCAAAACTTCAATAAACCCATTTGTATTCTATTTTGGAAAAATAGCATTTGTAGGGAATTTCGTTTTTGTATTCCTTGGCAGATACATGGAAACTCCTCAACTAAATATTTGGATTTTAGTAGCGAACTTAATATTCCTATTTATTCCTGGGCTAATTGTTTTTATTGCATCAGTATATCAGCTTGGTGAGTCGTTGCGAGTTGGGTTGCCCGAGGAGGAAACCTCTCTTAAAACCCATGGACTATATAAGTTTAGCCGAAATCCAATTTATTTGAGCGTTTATATGCTTGGCATGGCTTCGTGCATTTATGTTCCTCACTGGTTAAATATTGCACTTTTAGTTTTAGCGGTAGCAATTCACCACTTTATTATTAAAGCCGAAGAGAAGTTTTTGCTTGCAAAATTTAAAGAGCACTGGGTTGAGTACACAAAGAGGGTGAGGAGATATATCTAGGAAATAAATTGAGCTCCCAGTATCGTCTTAAAACAAAAAACCCTCTCGAATGAGAGGGTTTTCGTTGACCTACCAGAATTCGAATGTTTTATATCTCATTTTATCTAATCATATTCTACTATGCAGAAAATATAGGATTTGTGTTAAATTTGTGTTAGATTGAAATTAAGAAAATTTGAGTTAAAAAGAAAAAAACTGTCCCCTGTAGCGTCCCCTGAGAATTTTTTGTTTTAACTTTAAAAACAAAAATCTTACATATGCCCTCAGCAAATTTTTTCA
>JBPXJX010000221.1:0-6089 GCA_051715525.1 Bacteroidales bacterium | reverse complement strand
CGTATCTTCCTCTTTTTCATCAAGAAGACCAGCATGCTCATCGAAAAGTTTAATATACTCCTTTACTGCCTCATCGTTAAGTTGTTGGGTGAGGAAATTGACAACGTATTCCCGTTCGTTAGTAACAACGCCTTCGTCCTGTTTTGCAATAATTGCAAAAAGCTGCATCAACGCTTTGAGAATCTCTTCACTCATCGCTTAACTTTTTTATATTATATAAGGTATAAAAGTGTTAGTTTAAAGTATAGCTAACTTGCTCAAATGGAACATCAACAATGTCGGCATACTCTTCACCAGCCTCTTGCATATCCTCATCATCCTCAGGGTAGTACCAGCGGATTAGCATCTCTTTACCGTCTTCGTGCATTTGCTCAAGTTTCATTAAGATATCGAGCAAAAGTTTTGAACTAGCGGTATTGAAGTATACTAGCTTAAATGTGAAGATAGTTTTTGCATTTGGACTAGTAGCATAATCATCTAACCATCGAATAATCGGCTCGTAGAATGCGGTTACATCTTCAGGCAGAGATCTTCCTGAGATTTCGAAAACCTCATTCTCAGCATCTAGGATTACGGTAGGGGTATCATCAGTCCCCATTATTTTTATAGTATTCATAGTAGGATTATTTACTCGGTTCTGGAAATGGTTGATGTAAGAATAAAGAATGAATTCTCTTCGTCGATTGAAAGGAAGTGGAAGTCGAGTTTACGTCCAGTTTTCCTAGCAATATCGATGAAACCTAGCCCAGCACCACCCTTTTCGGAAAGCCTACCTTCGCGCATTTGCGTTTTGTAAAGCTGTTTTAGGCCTTCTTTGTCTAAAAGGTTAATATGGTCGAGAATTCGGCTTAGCTCCTCTATTTTTGTATTCTCAATCACGTTACCAGTGGTTACGTGATACTCAACATCTCCTTTGCTTACCATGAAAATTCCTCGTCCAGCAAACAAAAAATCATCCGAACCAAAGCTGTCGGCATGCTTGCTGATGTTCTGAAGGCACTCAACCATAACATGGAAGACTTTCTTCTGAACTGTATTTGACTCTTCCTCCTTTGCCATGTTAGATTCGGTAAGGGAGGTGAAGGCTTTGGTGATTTGATGGGTAATTTCTCCCTCATAAACAAGGGTAATTTCGTGAGCCTTCATCGACTTATAAAAGTCGTAAACGAACTCAAGAAATCCTCTGACATTTTTTTTATCCATAGCCCGTATAGTTATATAATTTACAAATATATTAATCTTAATTAGAACTCGATACCAATTAGTAAAACGTCGTCAACTTGTTTGTTATTTCCTTTATAATCTTCAAAATCTTTTGCAAAAAGTTCAGCATATTGAGGCATTGTAAATGTTTGGTTGCCCATTATAATATCCCTAATACGCATCGGTCCATATTTTTTCTTCTCTTCACCACCAACCTGATCGGGTAAGCCATCGGAGAAAAAGAATATTTTATCACCCGTTTGGATATCGATTTGATGGTTAGTAAATTCCTCTTCACCTTTTTTAGGATGAGGGATACCTCCAATTGCCTTACGGTCACCTTTATACTCAAGTAATTCACCTTTGCGAAGCAAGAATAGTGGGCGGTGAGCACCAGCGTAATGCAAGATATTGTTTTTACTATCGATTTTACAAAGAGCGATATCCATACCATCACGAGCCTCAGCATCTGGTCTATCTTGCTTTAAGGTTCTGCGAACGCCATAATGGAGTAGATCAAGAATCTTGCCAGCAGAGTACGATGAGTCGTGGTCAACCACGTTGTTAAGCGTAAAGTATCCAATGAATGATAATAGCGCCCCAGGAACTCCGTGACCAGTACAGTCAACAGCAGCAATATAGATAAAATCATCCTTTAAGAAGAACCATGGGAAGTCGCCACTAACAACATCGCGAGGGTGGTAGAATACAAACGATTTTGGTAAATGTTGTCTAACTAGCCTATTATTTGGAAGTATAGATGTTTGGATACGTTGAGCGTAGTTAATACTTTCGGTAATCTTACGGTTTTTATCCAAAATCTCCATCTCGATGCGCTTGGCCTCGGTAATGTCGTGGCTCACGAAAAGAATGGTTTCCAGCTCATTCTCGTTCATTTCGGGTATTGCATTGATGTGCATAATCCTTTGCCCCATAGGAGTTGGGAGGGTTAGCTCGCCATCAAGTTTTTCCTTTGACGATTTTATCTGCTTAATTGAATCTTTAAAGAAATTGGCTAGATCCTCATTAAGTTGAATTGAACTGAGAGTTTGGTTAATCAGCTCCTTTGCTGGAATGTTAAGATACTGTTCAACCATTGGGTTGGCGTAAAAAAATTGACCTGCTGTGTTAAGTCGAATAATAATATCGGTAGAATTCTCTGATAGCGATTGCATTTTACTACGCATTCGCTCCTCTTTCTCGGCACGTTTACGCTCAGTGATATCCTGCGAGTTAAGAATTATCCCGTTTATTGCTGCATCGTCTATTAAGTTGCGACCTGTTACCTCAAGAAAGATCTTTTCACCATCCTTTTTCATAAAGGTGTACTGGATGGTTATTGGTACGCGTGGATTTTGGTTGAGGTTTTCGAACATATTGTTAAGGTCGATCTCCCCTTTTCGGGTTAAACGATCGATATCCTTGCCGGCCATCATCTCCTGTGGGTTGTAACCAAGTATTTTGGTTACAGAAGGGCTAACATATGTTAATTTAAGATCCTGATTATAAATTGAGATTATCTCCGATGCATTTTCAAGGAGTGAGTGGAGTCTCTTTTGGGCATTCTCAACTTCCTGAATCTTATCCTCAAGTTTAGCGTTCGATTTTTCTAGTTCATCGTGGGTTGCACGCATTTCCTCAGCATTCTGACGGAGTTCCTCCTGATTTTCTTTCAGCTCCTGAGTCATCTGCTGCGCCTCTTGAAGGAGTTTTTCAGTTTTTTGATTTATGCTAAGGTTGAATACAGTACGAGCTATAATTTCACCAACTTCTCGAAGGAATTGGATTGTTAATTCGGGTATTTCTTCATCTACTGATGCAAATTCAACAACGCCTTGCAGTTTCTCGTTAGTGATTAATGGTATAAGGAGTAAACTTTTTGGTTTAGTATCACCTAAAATACCAGAGGTCATCGTTGCATAATCATCTGGTATCTCGGTTCGATATATAAAGTCCTTTTCGTAAGCGCATTGGCCAATAAGGCCCTTACCTATACGAAATTCTTGGTTTACAAATTTCTTTCGGTTGTATGCATATGTGGCAAGGTTAACCAATACTTGCTTCTCTTCATTGTAAATGTAAAGTGCCCCTTGAACAACATTTATATAGTTGATTAGCTTAACCAGTACATCATATGATAGTTCATCAAGGTTGTTGTGAAGTCGTAAGATGTATGAAATGTCATCCTTACCCTTTGCAATCCAGTTTAACTCTGCTTCTTTTTTCTGATTTGAAAGCAGGTTGTCGCGCATAACAAGTAGCGACTTACCCAAGACATCATCCTCATCGGTTGCTGCAAATGGTGCATTGTATTCTCCTTCCCCAATTTTTTTTGCAAAAAGCGCATTTTTGTTGATATCGAAATCGCGTTGCTGCAGTTCACTCTCGAGGAATATGGTTTTTTCGTAATGTCTCTTTATCTGAAACCACGAAACAGAAGCAAAAAGGATGGGAATAATGTCAATAAACCAAAGGATTGGGTTAGCCCCATGTAATTTAGCAATACCAGATAACGAGAAAGGAATATCCTTTAAAGAGAAGTCAATTATCCATGCAGCAACAGGGAAAAGTAATCCAAAGGCTGCAGCCAGAATAACTCTTTGGCGAATAATGTTTCCGCTGGAAGTGTCTGATATTTTGCCGATAGATGTCATACTTTTTCGCTAAGTTAACGATGTTTGGTCTAATTTTTCGCCAAGTTTTTTCCCAATTTGCGCAAATAGTTCTTCAAACTCGGTGTTAAAAGGTTTAAATGACGCTAATTCTACGATTCCTATGGTGTCATTGTTTGGAGAAATTATAGGAAATATCAATAAATGTTTTGGAGAACCTTCGCCTAACCCTGACATAACTGCAATGTAGTTTTCGGGGACCTTACTAAGGTTAAGCACCGTTTTATTCTTTGCAACCTGCCCTGCAAGCGTTTCGCCTTCGCGGTAGGTAATAGGCTTGTTTTCCGAGTAGTAAGCATACCCTGACCTAAATGTAAAAACGCCATCGTTTGGATCTTTTAAATACATTAGACCCTGAACAATGCTAAATCTTTTTGCACAATTTTGAAGTAGCTGCTCTCCAAATTTTTCAATATTCTCAATACTCGAAGGAATTATTGATTTTGATTCTTTATCGATATCGAGTTTCTCTTTTACATCGGTCTCTTTTTTAACCTCTTTCTGAACTTTAGAGTCTTCGAACCGTTGCACTAGAACTGCGATTTCATTCTCAAGAGATTTGGCTCGGTTACTCCAGTTTAGAGTTATAAAATAGTATGCAACTCCAACAAATGCAATTAGAATAAGGAAAAATATACCCCATCCTGATGTAACTTTTGAACCAGCATTCAATAGGGCGTTATGAAACGATTTAAAAACCAAAAGTATCAAAACAAACAGGAGGACTAGCAACCCGCCTGAAGTGAATTTTGAGTATGGTTTGAACTGTCTCATAGAGCTGTAGTTTTTAAGTTTTGTAAAAACTTGATTATCTCTTGAGTTGAGTATATGTGATCTACTTTAGTCAGTTTTAATGAAGCTTCTGTCATTGTTTTAACCTGGCATTCGGCAGGATCCTGAACGATAACAGTACCCCCTAAATCTTTAATTTTTTTTAAGCCATATGCACCATCCCTGTTTGCCCCTGATAGGATAATTCCTACGAGTTTTTCGCGGTAAACCTGAGCCGCAGTTATAAATGATAAATCTATACTTGGTCTAGAATGATTAACTGATTCTTCGGTCGATAGAGCAATTTTATTTCCAAGCTCAATGTACATATGGTAGTTTGCCGGAGCAAGATATGCTTTTCCTGGTTTTATTTGCTCTTTATCAAAAGGCTCTACGATAGGAATTCCGGCTTTAATAGAAAGTGCTTCAACAAAACCACTACGAACATGCTTTAACCTATGCAAGCTGAGTAGCACTGGTAGCGGGAAGGTAGGGGGCAACGAGTGAAGAATTCGGGTTATAACCTGAAAGCTACCTGCAGAACCACCTATTATTACAGCTTTATAGTTCAATTTTATGTTGTTTTTTTCTTATAAACTTTATCAAGATCGTTAAACACAGTAAATTTATTAATTGTGTTTGTGTTTTCCAAAGTTTCCTTTGTGCCTATAGCCAAATAACCACCAGGAACAACGCTGTTCGAAAGTTGGTATAAAACCTTATCCTGAAGAATTTGATTATAGTAGATCATCTGATTTCTGAAAAGAATAAGCTTGATTCCTCCTGGAGCACCATCGTAAACAGTATTCATTTTAACAAAGTTAACCCCTTGTATTAGGGTTGAGTCGAGCACAACCTGACCGCCATCGTTTTTATAGTAATCGGAAAAACTCTTTTTACCAATAAAACGTAGGTAATTCGCATCGTTAACTTCAAGCTCCTTAGCATCAATTCGTCCGCTTTTAATTTTTTCGATTGCTTTGTCAGATATGGCAGATGCATAAAGCTGTACTTCCGATAATAGTCCCGATTCTTTAAGTATAATGGCCAATGAGTAAAGCTCTTCGCCCGAGTCGAAGTTTGCTACCCAAAGTTTTGGCTTATTTGGTCCACCTTTCATTAGGTCAGGGATAATTTCATCGCGTACTGATCTCCAAAGTGATGGATCGCGAAACATCTCTGTTGTTTCGGGGGTAATTTCGTGGAGGAACGATTCAAAAAAATCTTTGTTGCTTGTAAGCCGATTTATAAGTCCATCAGCATCTTTAAAACCATTATTTATAATGACTTGTTCCAACCTACGTTTAAAAGAGGTAAGTGCATAATCTCTGAAATCGTAGCCATAGGTATCTAGGATTGATTTTATTACATTCCTTGTATCAACAATACCTATTTCGTATCTTATCATCATAAAAAAAACTTTTCTATTTTTTCTTTCTAAGC
>JBPXJX010000220.1:0-2179 GCA_051715525.1 Bacteroidales bacterium | reverse complement strand
TGCATTAATAGTGTTGTACGTCCGCAAGGATCAGCATGGGACATAGGGGCTTACGAGTTTAACACCAGTTTAACCTCTTCTTTGAGTCCCCCTTTGAATTTGAGAATTGTTCAATAAAAAATAATTAGTTTTGAGATTACGTATTTTCAGGGAAGATCTCTATCTCATTTTGGCCATCAAGCAAAATGTCTTGATAAGGTACTGTTGTGGATTTATGGAAATTGCCGTTAAATTCTTGCCCGACAGGAACGTAAATCCGCAGAAACATTTTATCAACAGGCTTAATATCGAACCCGGTTAGTTTAATCCTCTTGGATAAATTATTATTTTGATCCCATTGAAATCTGACTGTCCGTCGTTTCCTAAACCAATTGACTGCAGCGCCTGCTGTTAAAAACAGCCCTTCCTGAACCTTCAATTCATTCAAAATATGGCAATAGACCTCATTCCAAAAACGCTCAGGCCCTATGCTGCGGTCGTGCCAGTTAATTGTTAATACGCCTCCGTTATCTACAACTGTTTGCATTAACACTTTGATTGCGTTTATACCCTCTGAAAATGTCAAGTTCATGCGATCTGGATAAAATAAAGCGGTATCCATAATATGCATAGGTAACTCCATCAGATGCTTGACTGCCAATGGTTTATAAACCTGCGAGGTTCCAGACTTATAACCGATTACTTCATTAAAACCGCAAGTTGAATCAAAAGCATATCCTGCTTGCTCTAATTTTTTCGGCGAATCAAGATCAAAATACAACCAGTGCATTCTCACACCAAGTTCGGGATGACCAGTTAGAGTACGAATTTTACTTATTTCTTCTCTACCGTTCTTGCAATCTATCCAGCTATCAATCCCATGGACACCAATTTCACAATCTGCCTCTAATAATTGAACAATGGTTGGTTTAAGTTTTTCCACCTCATATTTTACTGCGCGAATAAAAGGACTAATTCCTTTTATGCCCTTCCCCGCTCTATTCTTAAATGGAACAAAGAAAAAGGTAGAAGGAGCTTCTTGTTCGATTGCTCGATATTGCTCGAACGTCGCCCAATAATCCTTTATTAATCCTAATTGAATAAATGGTAATTTTGCAACGGCAACCCAATTCTGAACTAATATATTTAGCGAATGTTCGCCTTTTATATATTTTACTAATGAAGTGACCAAGGCACGATAAAAGAAACCTGCTAGTGTATGATCAAATTTATGGTTTCTTATACCTGCAAAATCGACATCGTGTGTTAGGCAGACAAAAAAACTGCTTCCTATAGCCCTGGGAGGAATTTCCACTAATTGCACTCCAGCTCTTAAAATCCATTTTCGAAGGTTGGCAATGTGAATGTCAAGTGTTGGAAAACAAGCATATTCAGGAGGCTGACCAGTAGTGATCAAATAACCAGCTTCTTCAAAAAAATTATAACCAATATGTAAAACTACCTTACCCTCTTCATAGCAGTAACTACCAATACATCTCCCTTCTTGTAATTCATTAATTAACGGTGGACCCTTGTTGATAAGTTCTCGAACACCCATGTAAATTGGAAAAATAATTTCATCGTAACATATTAAAACTGGTTGATCATGAAGTTTATTTCGTCCTACTTTTTGATATGGATTTTTCTCTTGATGAAAAATAATAATTAGCTTAGCGTCAAGACCATTTTGGAGTTTATCAGTGATAATTACTTCATAAACCTGTTCAGGATTAAAAAACTCCCACGGGGTTTTAAATAGTTCAAAAAACTCTGTAATAATAGGGCTACTATATAGTTCTAATTTAATTCCTATCATCCTAAGCATACCTAATAACGCTAATATAAATACTACTTGACAACTATTGAAAATAGACGCATTTTTCAAAATACTCAGTATCTAGTTTTAACTTACTGAATTATATAAACCATGCCGCCAAGAATTGCAGCATTTCTTACCATCATATTCATCCTATTTCTTTTTAGGAGAGAATCCCGCAAAAATGGAAAAGTTAGTGGTGCTCTTTGGTTACCCGTAATGTGGATGGCAATTACTGGAACACGTTTTGTTGGTCAATGGCTTAGCCTCAGTAATTTTAATGACGACGGGATTGGTACAGAGGGAAGCACGATTGATGCCTTATATTTTTTGACTCTAATTATAACAGGAATATATGTTCTTAACCAAAGACAGATCTTGATT
>JBPXJX010000219.1:0-14647 GCA_051715525.1 Bacteroidales bacterium | reverse complement strand
TGCTCCAAAATCCATTAGAAGGTATTCGTCCGAAAGTCCTGATACCCCTGTTGCGGAATTTTTGAACGGTCAGATGAACATTGCCACTGAGCATCGAGGTATTCTTAAACCTACCGATATTAAAGAGTACAAGCGATTGGGCGGATTTAGTGCTTTAAGCAACTGCCTTAAGGTTAAATCTCGCGAGGAAGTTATCAATGCAATAAAGGAGAGTGGTCTTAGAGGTCGAGGAGGTGCTGGTTTTCCAACAGGAACCAAGTGGCAATTGGTTGCCAATGAGATTGCTGATAAAAAGTATGTGATTTGCAATGGCGACGAAGGCGATCCCGGTGCGTTTATGGATAGGATGTTGCTCGAGTCATACCCATTTAGGGTGATTGAAGGGATTATAATTGCTGCTTATGCTGTTGGATCAAACGAAGGGATTTTCTATATCAGAGCCGAATACCCATTGGCTTTAATTCGCATTCGCGAAGCGCTAAGTATTTGCGAAAAGGAGGGTCTGCTAGGTGAAAATATTTTAGGAACAGATTTCTCTTTCCATCTTAGGATTTTCGAAGGAGCAGGGGCGTTTGTTTGTGGTGAGGAGACCGCATTGATTGCCTCAATCGAGGGTAAGCGTGGCTACCCAACCATGCGCCCACCATATCCTGCTAGTCATGGTTTATGGGGTAAACCTACCCTTATCAACAACGTTGAAACCTATTCACAGGTATCATGGATAATCAGGAAAGGTTCTGAATCGTTTCATAATATTGGTACAAAGTTTAGCAAAGGAACAAAGGTTTTTGCCTTGGCAGGCAAAATAAATCGCGGAGGATTGATTGAAGTTCCTATGGGTATTTCAATACGTAAGATTATTGAGGATATCGGCGGAGGTATTCCAAATGGCAAAAAGTTTAAAGCGGTTCAGATTGGCGGTCCATCGGGCGGTTGTATCCCTGCATCAATGATTGATACGCCTATCGATTACCACTCTCTAGTTCAGGCTGGCGCCATGATGGGCTCTGGCGGGCTTATCGTCCTTGATGAGGACGATTGTATGGTTGATATTGCTCGATACTTCTTAACCTTTACGCAAGATCAATCCTGTGGTAGATGCACATTCTGTCGCATTGGAACAAGAAGAATGCTTGAGATTTTGAATAAGATAAGCAGTGGCAAAGGCACTTTGGCTGACCTTGATACTCTTGAGCAGTTGGCGCATAGCACTAAGAAGGGTAGTATATGTGGATTAGGCAAAAGCGCGCCAAACCCTGTACTAACTACCTTGAAGTATTTCAGGGAAGAGTACGAAGCGCATATCAACGGCAAGTGCTTAACGGGCAAGTGTAAGGAGATGATCACTTACGACATCACCGATGAGTGCATTGGATGTACCAAGTGCGCGCAGCGCTGCCCATCAGATGCAATTGTAGCAAAACCATATGAGTTGCATCATATTGATACTGAAAAGTGCATCAAGTGCGATATCTGTAAGCAGATTTGCCCTGTGAATGCAGTGATTACAAAGTAATTATTAACCACGAAGTAACACTAAGGTTGTCACTAAGAACACAAAGTATATTATGAATATTGAGGAAGTTTTTAGTAAAGTACTTGATTGCTCATTCAAGGTTCATTCTGCTCTTGGACCAGGCTTACTTGAAAGTGCTTATGAGGAATGTCTATTTTATGAACTTTCCCAATTGGGTTTAAAGGTCGAAAAGCAGAAACCATTACCACTGGTATATAGAGAGGTTAAACTTGATGCAGGTTATAGGGTGGATTTGTTGGTAGAGAATTGCGTGATTGTTGAATTGAAATCTGTAGAAGCCCTAAATGATGTGCATTTAGCACAGATAATTACATATTTAAAACTGTCGAATTGTAAATTAGGTCTATTGGTTAATTTTAATGTAAAGCATTTAAAAGAGGGGATAAAGAGGGTAATTCTATGATTTTCTTTGTGAATCCTTTGTGTCCTTTGTGGTTAAATTTTTGAAAATGATCCATCTAAAAATAAATAACAACGTAGTGGCTGTTCCTGTTGGGACGAGCGTTCTTAATGCTGCTAAGTCAATAGGAATTGATATTCCTTCGATGTGCTACATGCAGGGTAATAAAAACCACCCATCGTGCATGGTTTGCATGGTAAAGGATTTGCGCTCCAAAACGCTATTCCCTTCGTGCGCTATGCCTGTAGAGACTGATATGGATATCATCACTGATGATGATGAGGTGCGCAATGCTCGCAAAGATGCATTGGAACTACTCCTCAGCGATCATGTTGGCGATTGCGAAGCACCTTGCCGTACGGCTTGTCCTGCATTTATGGATATCCCACAGATGAACCGGCTTATTGCCGCAGGTAAGCATTTGGAAGCGCTAAAGGTTGTGAAAGAGGAGATTGCTCTACCTTTTATCCTTGGCTATGTTTGTACTGCCCCATGCGAGAAGGTTTGTCGAAGAAAGCAGGTCGATAACCCTGTTTCTATATGTCTTCTTAAAAGATTTACTGCCTTTAACGACTCTAAAGAGCAAACCAATTATCTACCTCAAAAGGAGAAATCAACAAATAAAAAGGTTGCCATTATTGGCGCAGGACCATCGGGATTAGCATGTGCCTTTCATCTTCAAAAACTGGGACATTCATGTACTATTTTTGAATCAAATGCCGAGGCAGGCGGGACTTTACTTCAGGTCTCCCCAGATGAAATGCCAAAGGAGATTATTAATATTGAGGTTGAACTAATCAAAGCCCTAGGAGCAGAATTTAGGCTCAATACAAAGGTTACACCTGAGCAGTTCAAGACTGAAATTCAAAATTCATTTGACGCTGTTGTATTTACATCGGGCGATATTACCAAAACCAATGTAATCGATTTTGGGTTGAACTCAACGCCAACGGGTTTAATAGCCTATAAGCAAACATTTAAAGTTGACGACTCAGGTATTTTTGCCTGTGGCAGCATATTGCACCCAATGAAAATGGCAGTTAAGGTTGTATCGCATGGAAAGGAGGCTGCATTTTCAGTTCATGAATTCTTAGGTGGAAAGCCAGTAGCTAATAGATATGATAGGTTCAATTCAAAGTTTGGCCTTTTGCAACCATCGGAGATTATTGAATACATGAAGGAATCGGTCGATGATGATGTAATAGTTCCTAAAGGTGGACGATTAGCAGGTTTTACAGCCCAAGAGGCTGTTGAGGAGGCAAAACGCTGTTTGCATTGCGATTGTCGCAAACCAAACACTTGCAAACTTAGACTTTATGCCGATGAGTATAAAATTGATAGGAAAAAGTATTTATTAGGCGAGCGTAATACGCTTAAGAAACATTTTCAACACGAAACAGTTGTTTATGAACCTGAAAAGTGCATTAAATGTGGTTTATGCATCGAGATAACATCAAAGAATAAGGAGTTAACAGGATTAACCTATATTGGACGTGGGTTTGATGTTCGGGTTGATATTCCTTTTAATCGGGAACTAGGCGAAGCCCTAACACAAACAGCAAAAGAGTGCGTTAATGCTTGCCCAACAGGGGCAATATCATTTAAGTAGTTCCTTGTGCCCCTTTGTGATGAACTTCGTGTTCCTTTGTGTTTATATCTTTAACCACAAAGTTCTCAAAGGGTATCACAAAGTCACACTAAGGATAATTATTGTATGAGAAGATTAATATTATTGCTCTTGCTTGTTTGTTCTCTAGATATCCTTGCACAGGATAACTCCAACTGGCCATGCTTTCGTGGGAACCAATCGCTGAATGGATACTCAAGCGTGCAACTACCAAAATCACTTAAACTCCTTTGGTCGTTCAGAACCGAAGATGCCATAAAATCATCACCAATTATTCAAAATGGAAATATTTACATTGGCTCAAACGATGGGTACATCTACTCAATCTCCGAAAAAGGAACTTTGAATTGGAAGTATAAATCAGCAACATCTATTGAATCTCCACCGCTTTATCTTGATAATACTATTTACGTAAGTTCTCTTGAGGGTTCTGTTTATGCCATCGAGGCAAAATCAGGGAAACTAAAATGGGAATACAAAACCGATGGACAGATATCTGGCTCAGCCAACTGGTTTCTGTCTCCAGATAAGAAGAGCAAGCGGATTATGGTTGGTAGCTACGATTTTTTCTTGCACTGCATCGATATCTCAACAGGGAAGGCTATTTGGAAGTACGAAACCGAAAACTATATCAACGGAACACCATCGACTAATGGTGAATATGCAACCTTTGGGGGTTGCGATGGAAAGCTTTATCTTGTAGATGTTAAGACAGGGAAACTGGCCGATAAGATTGAAATTGGAACTTACATGGCTGCATCGGCAGCAATTGATGGAGGTAAAGCATATTTTGGGAACTACGATGGGGGCTTCTACTGCGCAAACCTGATCACCAAAAAGATTGAGTGGACCTATAAAGGAAAGATGCCAACCATTTCATCGCCCGCAGTTGCTGGCGATAAGGTTGTTGTCGGCTCGCAGGATAAAAGCGTTTACTGCTTCGATAAGGCAACGGGCAAGGTGCTTTGGACTTTCAAAACATTAGGCAAGGTCGATAGTTCACCTGTAATTGCTAAGAATACTGTTGTGGTTGGATCGGGCGATGGTCGAATCTATATGATAGATTTGAACAAAGGAGAGAAAATTTGGTCTTACGAGATAGGCAAACCCGTTACCAGCACCCCTGCCGTTATTAAGAATATGATTGTTGTTGGCTCGGAGGATGGGAGCGTTTATGCTTTTGGATTAAAATAGTTGTTCGTTGACAGTTGTTCGTTGTTCGAGATGGTACTTGCGGACAAAAATTTACGAACAACAATCAACTTAATATTTATGATATGAAAGTCGTCAACATTGTTCCGGGTTTTGGTGGTTCGTTTTACTGCGGAAACTGCTTGCGCGATAGCGCATACGTTAAGTCGCTGAAGGCATCGGGTCACGAGGCGATAACTTTGCCTCTCTACCTGCCATTGACATCAAAGGATTATACTCCCGAAAATGATATTCCCGTTTTCTATGGAGCTGTGAATATCTATCTAAAGCAGAATTTTAGGTTATTTAGAGGAATGCCAAGGTGGCTTCATAACTTTTTCAACTCGCCATCAGTTCTTCGGTATGCGGCTAAGAAATCCAGTTCTACTCGTGCAACAGGGCTTGAGGCAATGACTATCTCCATGTTACAGGGTGCAGATGGTTTTCAAAAAGAGGAACTCGATGAGTTAATCTATTTTCTTAAACATCACGAAAAACCTGATGTGGTGCATCTTTCAAATGCGTTGCTGCTTGGCTTGGCAAGAAAAATAAGGGACGAACTGCAAATTCCCGTTGTTTGCTCGCTTCAGGATGAGGATGTTTGGGTTGATGCTATGGACGAGCCCTATAGAAGCCAGATTTGGAAATTGATGGGCGAAAAGGCCAACGATACCGATGCGCTAATCGCTGTAAGCGATTTTTTTGCCAACAAGATGAAGCAGAAGATGTCGATACCTGAAGGGAAACTGCATGTAGTTCATATCGGCGTTGATCCATCTAAATATTCGGTAAAGACTCCAAATCTTGATGTTCCTACAATTGGATATCTGTCAAGATCAAACAAGGAGAACGGTTTTGAGGTTTTAGTTGATGCTTTTATCAAGCTAAAAGAGAACCCAAGGTTTAGTAATGCTAAATTAAGAGTAACTGGCGGAAAAACTGGCGATGATGAGAAGTTTATAAGCAGACAAGTTGATAAGTTGAAAAGAAAAGACTACCAGAACGATATTGAATTTATTGAGGATTTTAGAACCGAGGTGCTTGGTAATTTCTTTGAAGGGTTAACACTTTTATCGGTTCCAGTTCTAGAGGGCGAGGCGTTTGGTCTTTACCAGCTGGAGTCGTTGGCATCGGGAATTCCAATCGTGCAGCCTGCGTTGGGTGCTTTCCCCGAAATTGTTGCTACAACAGGAGGCGGAGTCACTTATCAACCCAATACTCCTGATGCGTTGGCTCAGAAACTTGCCGAAGTGCTATCAAACCCTGAGTTAATAAAACAAATGAGCATCAATGGGAGAAAGGCTGTTGAGGAAAACTTCAACTCATCTGTAATTATTAAAAAGATGATTGAGGTTTATGAAACAGTAGTTAAATCAATTTGATTACCCCTACCCTAAAGGGAGTAAATTGATTTTCTTCACACCCTTTAGGGATGAGGTAAATGAAGAAAATCATTATATTTATTAAGATATAAAGAAAATTTAAAGTCTAAACTCTAATATCTGAAATCTAGCGTCTAATAACATGATAATCGAACTAAACAAGGTTGGTAAATCCTATATAAACCCCGGAACGAATATTCAGCGCGATGTTCTGTCGGATATAAATCTTACAGTTAATAATGGTGATTCGTTGGCAATCGTTGGTCCATCGGGATCGGGGAAGAGTACGCTGCTAAATATTATTGGAACACTTGATGTCCCTTCGTCGGGAGCGGTTAAGTTTAAAGGCGAGGATGTTACTGGGTTTGATGAGAAACGGTTGGCGCAAATCCGAAATCAAAGCATTGGCTTTGTTTTTCAGTTTCATCATTTGCTGCCACAGCTTAGCTTGATTGAGAATGTGCTCGTTCCAACAATTCCGCTCGGAGGCAAAGCCTCTTGTAAAGAGGTGCGAGCAATGGAACTGCTCGAAAGTGTTGGGTTGAAGGATAGAATTCATCAGCGACCTGCTCAACTATCGGGAGGAGAATGCCAGCGCGCAGCGCTTGTAAGAGCGTTGATCAATGAACCCGAGATTATCCTTGCCGATGAGCCAACTGGTTCACTCGACCAAGACTCAGCCGCTCAACTTGGCGAATTACTTTTAGATATAAATAAAAAGCATAATGTAGCTATTGTAGTAGTCACACACTCTTTGACACTTGCTGAGAAAATGAAGACAATTTATAGATTATCGAATGGAAGATTAGAATAAATTAGAATTTTAAGAAGTTAAAGTAGTTAGAGAAGTTAAAGAATCGGTAATACGATTTTAACCGTCAACCGTCAACAAACAACTGTCAACTAAATGTCCATTTTCAAATTCATCATACAAAGCATCCGATTTTACTGGCGTCAGCATTTAGCCGTGTTCCTTGGAACTTTGATTAGCACTGCCGTGCTTACGGGTGCGCTTATCGTTGGCGACTCGGTTCGGATGAGCCTTACCAAACTAGTTGATGTTCGTTTAGGGAATGCCCGTTACGCTTTGCAAACTGGCGATCGCTTTGTGCGTGCAGAGTTAGCATTGGAGATTGGCGAAAAGATAAAATCTCAAACCGTATCTTTATTGATGGTGCAAGGGATTGCCATTAATCCTGAATCTGAGACACGAATTAATAGGGCGCAAATTATTGGTGTCGATAGCAGTTTTTGGAAGCTTTCATCGGCTGAACCATTTACTATTTCTAACGATGAAGCCATAATCAGCGAGAATATTGCGCAGCGATTAAATATCAAGGTTGGCGATGAGTTCCTGCTTCGCATCGAGAAAACTAGCGTAATCCCTCTTAATGCCCCTTTTTCGCAGGATGTTGACCCATCGGTTGCTGTTCGGTTAAAGGTTAAAGCCATTGCTGACGATACCCATTTTGGAAGATTTAGCCTGAAGAGTAATCAAGCTGCGCCTTATAATATCTTAGTTTCGAGAAATATGCTTGCTAATAAACTTGATTTAGCAGGTAAGGCAAATGTTATTCTTACTGGTGATATTAATGAAAGCGACTTAAAACTTGCTCTTCATGGTTCTTTTAAAATAGATGATGCAAGTATCAAAATGCGCGAACTTTCAGAATCCAATAGCTTTGAAGTATTATCAGAACGAATTTTTATCGATGAACCCATCGCCAAATCCATCTTAAACCTCGATAAACCCAATGAAACAGTTTTAACCTACCTTGTTAATTCAATAGGTTTTAATGGTAAGGAGACTCCTTACTCTTTCGTTACAGCATCATCAAGCCCAAATATATCGGGTAATTTAAAGGACGATGAAATCTTGGTAAACGAATGGATTGCAAACGATTTGGGTCTGAAAACAGGTGACTCAATCTCTTTGAAGTACTTTGTAATCGGTCCACTGCGTACCATTAAGGAGGTTAAGAATTTGTTTATCGTTAAAGGAATTATTCCAACTCAAAGCAAATTTATCAATAACTCTTTGATGCCTCTATTCCCCGGTTTGGCCGACGCCGAGAGTTGCAGCGATTGGGAAACTGGTGTGCCTATTGATTTAACGAAGATTCGCGATAAGGACGAGAAGTACTGGAACCAGTACAAGGGTACTCCCAAGGCTCTAGTCTCGATGCAGGCTGGGCTGAGCATGTGGGGCAATAAGTTTGGGGACTACACATCCATCCGATTTGAAAAAGAGAAAGTTCAACTCGACCAGCTTAAAAGCGAAATTCTTAGCAAAATTAAGCCCGAAGATATTGGCTTAACCTTTATGCCTGTTTATACTCAAGGGCTTAATGCTGCTAGTAATTCTGTTGATTTTGGTGGACTATTTTTGAGTCTTAGCTTCTTTGTAATTGCAGCAGGAATTCTGCTTACAGTGCTGATTTATTCGCTGAACACCGAATCGCGTAGAGAGGAGACTGGCGTGCTATTAGGATTAGGTTTTGAGCGCAAGCTGATTCTGAAAATTCGCTTTGGCGAATCAATCCTTGTTACGTTTTTGGGCGGATTGGTTGGTGCAGCCTTTGGTGTACTTTATAACTATGCCCTTGTTTGGGGCTTAAACTCTGTTTGGCAGGGTGCCGTTCATACCAATAACCTCGAGGTTTTTGTAAAACCAACAACAGTTCTAATTGGTGCTTTTAGTGGAGTGCTGGTTGCATTGATATCAATCTATATCGTAACCCACCGAAAGTTGAAACAGCCCATTTCATCGTTGATTAAAAGCAGTTTCGAAAGCCCATTGCAGGTTGCTAGAAATTACATGAATGCCAGCAAACTTGTTGCATTGGTGTCGATTTTAGGTGCAGCAACAATGATTATCTATTCTTTGCTATCGCCCGGCGAGGTTAACGCCGAAATGTTTCTCTCTGCCGGTGGACTATTCCTTGTTGGATGCATCGCTTTAATCGATTGGAGGTTTCGGATTATAAGAGATAAAGTCCAAACATCACCGCTCAGTTTAATTCAGCTAGCGCTGAAAAACGCAAGCAGAAAAAAGAACCGAAGCCTTACAACCATTGCCCTACTTGCGCTTGGAACGTTTAGCATAATCATTACTGGGGCAAATCGTAAAACCTACTATGGCGTTGAGAACCTACGCCAATCGGGTACAGGAGGATTCCTTTACTGGGCTGAAACAACGTTGCCCATTCAGTATAATTTGAATAGTCCAAATGGCAAAGCTAAATTTGGGTTTGATACCGAGGAATCGCTCAAGGATGTTGATTTTATTCAACTTCACAGCCTCGATGGCGATGATGCCAGCTGCTTAAACCTTAATCAGGTTCAGAAACCGCGAATTCTTGGTGTAAAGCCTGAGGCTTTTGATACCCGCCCTTCGTTCACATTCGTTAATAGCCTTGGTAGCGTTAGTAAGAGCAACCCTTGGCTTGAACTGAAAAAGCGATATGGCGATGATGTTATCCCTGCCATTGCCGACCAAACCGTAATAACTTGGGGTTTAAAGAAGGTTTTAGGCGATACGCTGGTTTACCTAAACGAATCGGGCAAAAAGATAAAACTCCTTTTGGTTGCAGCGCTCGATAACTCTATTTTTCAAGGGAATATTCTAATTGCCGATAGTTTGTTTGTGCAGAACTTTCCATCGACTAGCGGCTCGAAGATAATGCTAGTTGATGCCCCAAAAGCAAATCAAGAGCAACTTGCACAGTTACTAAATTCAACCCTTACCGATTATGGAATTGAGTTGATCCCAACCTCTTCGCGTTTGGCTGAGTTTAATTCGGTTGAGAACACCTATTTAACTGTATTTATGGTTTTGGGTGGACTTGGTGTAATCATTGGTACATTTGGACTTGGCGTAGTTTTGCTTCGCAATATGCTGGAACGCCGCTCCGAACTTGCCCTTATGATGGCCATTGGCTATAGAAAAAAACAAATTTTCAGGTTGATACTTTCCGAGAACCTATTAGTATTGGTAATTGGACTTATTTGCGGTTTGGTATCGGCATTTATTGGAATACTTCCATCAATCCTTTCGCCAGCATTTACAATGCCTTTAGGGTTTATATCAATCCTTGTGCTAGCTGTGTTTGTAAGCGGTGTGGTTTGGATTTACTTCCCAACGCGCAATGCGCTAAAAGGCAATATTATTAAAGGGTTGAGGGAGGAGTAAAACTTCTTAATTCATAATTCGTTAATCGATATTCTTAAATCAAAGAGAATAACGAACAAGGAATATTGATTTTAGATTTGAGAATGTTAAGAGATAATAGAGTCTTTACCTTAAACTCTTTGGACTTATCAACTTATTAACTTGTCTACTTGTTAACTTATTAAACACATAGTTCCACGGAGTATGCGCACATAGTTCCACGGAGTTTAATCCGTTGCAGTTTTAACCAAAATGAAGGGAATTTGCTATCTGCTATTTTTTCTTATTGCTATTAGTGTTGCGATTATTCCAACTAATGCAGCTAATGAAAGAGATATTATTTCGATTTTCCCAAATTGCCCTCTAAGTTTAATTAATGCAAAATATGTAAATATGACCCCAATAATATTTGCAAAAATCAATAAGAAAAACTTCTTCCTCTCCATGTATTTCATTGTAAAATAAATGCTTCTGATAAGTTGTAAAAATAATTGTTATTAACTCAAAAGTTGCTAATGTATATTGAGTTTTTTATTCATTTAATGAATTTGAATTGAAGTTTTCAAGTTAAGATAAGGTTGCACCTCTTTTTTTTTATTTATGTAGGCTGTCGCCCTAGACTAAATTGGTTTATGGCGCGTAATTTTACTTTTTATCCAAAAACTTTTCTATTAGCGGAACGGCAAGGTCGGTCTCTTTAAAATCGGGTTTTAGAGTGGTTATTTCGCCAATGTAATCGCCATGCCCTCCCGGTATTATGGCTAGTTCGGAGTTAGCGATTAGGCGGTGCATCTCAAGGGCGTGCTCGGGTGTAATAATATCTTTATCGCCAATAATAATTAGCGTGGGCGCTTTTATGGCTTGCATTTGCTCGTTTGAGATATCCTTAAAATTGCGCATCCTTTGTACATCTCGGGCAAACATCACCTGTAGGCCATTGGTATCAGCGGCAACCCTTTTGTAGGCATCCTTTAGCTGCGGTGGCATATTATCTAAGCTTGCCTGTTTCATATAATCCCAGAACTGCACGGGAATACCGTTTCGCTTGGCAAGGGCAGAGCCCAATACTATTTTATCAACTATTTCGGGGTGGCGAATGGCAATTTGCAAGGTGGTTGTTCCTCCGTTGCTAAAGCCAAAAAAGTCGGCCTTATCAATCTTTAGGTTTGCAAGCAGCGTGGCAATATCATCTGCATCCTGCTCAAAGGAGAGGTCTGCATTACGGTCGCTAGTGCGCCCGTGGGCTTGCATCTCAACGGCAATCACCTTTCGGCTTTTGGCAAAAAGCGAAATAACCTTCTCAAAAGATGTTTGAATGGTTGAGCCACCCCCGTGAATTAGCACAAGCGGCTTGCCCTGTCCGTAAATCTCGTAGTACATCTTAAGGCCATTCACATCGGTGTAACCGCTTTTAAAATCTATTGGGGCTGCTTGCTTCTCCATGTTGCCATTGGTTGAGTTTGTTCCCTTCTCGCAGCACGAGGTTAGTGCCAAAAGGGTCAGAATTATGAATGGGGTTAATTGTTTCATATTGCTGTATACTATTGAAAATAAAATGGATTTCCTGATTGAGGATGTTTCAACAGATATGAACCTTTGTTTTATGTTGTTTTTCTTTCAGTCTGTCATTGCTCAACCTTCGGTTGATTCTATTTTTCACATATCTCCTTTAACTTGTCGAGCGCCTTTGGGTAGGTCTGGTTCATGTAATCTACAAAATCTTCAGTAATATCTAAGTCAACTGTAATCTTTGTCGTTCCGTTGTTTTCTTCAAACGTATAATTTTCAAATCCGTTTGCCCACTTTTCAACTTCTGGACCATCGGTGATTTCTAAATTTGCTTGTAACAGCCCATAATGACGAATTGAAATAAAACGGTTGGGGATATTGTCAGCTATCTCTGAAACCATTCCACCTTTTTCGCCCTTCTCATCAGTTCCTAAAAATAGCATTTTGCTACCTTTATTCCAGTTTCCTTCATAGGTAGAGGTTGGATTGAACAAAGCAGTCCATTGCTCATAAGTTGATTTATTGTTAATTCCCAGCATTATATCATAAACCTTTTTTGCTGGCGCATTAATGCTTATATCGAATTTTATCTTTCCCATAATTAATAGTTTTATATGTTAAACTAGCAACTTAAAATTTCCATTTTGTTAGTTTGTTTTGCCAATTGATTTATCTAGAAAACTCCTTAAGGATTTCCCTAGTATTTCGTTCCATCCAGCCTCGTAATTTTCTCTTAAAAAGTCGCTACCTCCATCGGAAAATGATTCTACCCCATCATGTGTGAGCTTTACAAGGGTAAAACGTCCTATTCGAGTAATTTCCCAAGTAACGAACGATTCCCCGTTGCTTTTTTCAGGATAGGTCCAAGTGTGTTTAAACAACTTGTTTGGTAGTATCTCCTTTATAGTACATCGATGATGGAATTTTTTATCATCACCGGGTTCAAAAAAATTAAACACAGAGTTGACCTTTAGCTCAAAGTCAGGAATGTCGAAATACCATTGCTTCATCTGCTCCTTATCGGTTATGGCTTGCCAAATAGATTCGGGGCTATTGTGAAAGCACTCTTGGATTATAATCGGTTGTTTCATAGTTCATCAGGTTTAAAGTTTTTAATTATCAAGAATTTCGGGTTCTACCAATTTCTTCAGTTTATCTAACGATTCTTGCCACCCTAAATAGCACATCTCTAAAGGAATTACTGATGGAATTCCTTCTTGTACGATTTTCAGCTCAGCTCCACACGATACCTTGTTAATCCATATCGAGGTAAACATTTCGCCCGGTAAGTTTGGATCGTCGAATTTGTCGCTATACTTAATGAACTCGTTGGGTTTGATTTCTAGAAAATTCCCGCCAAATGAATGGCTGTTGCCTGTGGTAAAGTTTACGAACGACATTTTAAAGCTACCTCCAACTTTAAACTCACAATGATGTACCACGCATAAAAAGCCGTAAGGAGGAATCCACGAAGAAAAGGCATTTGTATCGGAAAAGGCACGAAATACCTTTTCAGGAGAGGCTTTAAGCACTCTATGAAGCGATATACTATTGTTTGCCATATTAGTACTTTTAATGTTAAACAATGAATTGGTAGATAAACACTTGAAACACCGATTGGGTTCAGAGTAAATCATTGAGAATTTTGAAAAAAAATGATTTTAGAATGTTGAGAGATAAAAAGCGTCTTTGCTTTTTTAATAAAGCCTTTGTGGTAAAGAGTTGGACTTATCTACTTGTAATCTTAATTTAGCACTGAGTTCCAAAGAGTAAGGGCACAGAAGGGGGCGGATTTATAATTTATAGGGACAAGTAATTGTCGCATTGTCAAATTTGACCTATTGTCTCATTTCACTTCTCCTCGTCATTTCGACTCGTTGAATATGTTTATTTTTTAAGTTATTGGCTTACTTAAAGGAGTTCCAAGTTTTGATTATTTAATAATGAATTATCTTTTTCTGTTTATCACAAAGAAAAGCGAAAGCCCATAACGAAATCCACTCCAATCGGGTTGAGTGTCGTAAGTACTATTAAATGATATATTTAAACTGTTAGAGTCTCTTAAAGGTTTTCCCTTAAGCTGTTTAAAGTAGCCCAAATTGCCTTCAATTTCAAGAAAGCGTAATGAGTATGAAAGGATGATGCCCGGCTCTAAATAGCCATTTTTTGAGCTATAATCATTGTTGAAATCGATATATTTATTATTATAAATTTCAAGATATTCAGTAATGTTAAGCTTTGTTTTAAAAAAACCAAACTCGCTATAGAAGGTAGCATTAAAATTTCTCCAACTATATATGTTAAAAGAGGTAAGGATGCCATAAGTTGTGTTGCTTATTCGCGTGTCGAAACGATACTCTCCCGAAAAATCTTTTATTGAGCTCCTCGATCCCGAAGAACTTTTCGAGTAAAGTATGCCAAATGATAATTTGTTGATTTTAATTTTTAGCGTTGGTTGATAATAGTAATATGATGGATAGTTTGAAGTTTGGACAGGGTTTAATGGGTTGTTTTGATGAACAATTCTGTTTAAATCTTTAAGATCACCCATTTTGAAATTTGCCCAACCCGTTTGAAAACCAAACATAAACTCCTGGGCATTGGATTGATGTATGAAAATAATGAGAAAAGTTATTAATGTAATTGAATATTTAAGCGAATTTTTCATTGGATGACAAGGTGTTTTGCTTTTGATTAAACGACTTTAATAAAATTTGATTAATAAGGAAGTTTGATAATAAGTTATTTAATAAATGATTTGTTAATTGACAAAGTAAATAAACCCGTGTTTTGAGATTATATTATGATTTATTAAAATAAACTCATTTTG
>JBPXJX010000218.1:0-1094 GCA_051715525.1 Bacteroidales bacterium | reverse complement strand
TATCAGCTTCTTGTCAGCTGTGAACTTGATCGATTGAATTTTTACATTCATATTTTATCCTCCTTTGTCTATTTAAGCTCTTGGGTGAGCTTGTTTATATACTTTTTTTAACTTTTCGAATGAACTATGGGTGTAAATTTGGGTTGCGCTCAGATTTGCATGCCCAAGTAAATCCTTTAATGCATTAAGCTCAGCACCATGATTCAACAGGTGTGTGGCAAAAGTATGTCGAAGAACGTGTGGGCTTTTTTGTTCGAGCGTAGTTACCTGACTCAAGTACTGCTTAACTATTCTATTTATAAGTTTAGGGTAAACTGGCTCTCCCTTTTCAGTTAAAAACAAAGTTTTATCTAACTTGTTTACAAAAGTCTCTCCCTTAATAATAAGGTATTGCTTAATTGACTTTTCTAATTCGGGATGAATTGGAACAATTCGTTCCTTATTCCCTTTGCCAATCACCTTTATGGCAGATGATGCAAAATCAATGTTGTTGGTCGTTAGCCCTATCAATTCTGATAACCTTATTCCGGTGGAGTAGAAGAGCAAAATAATTAAGTGATCACGGGAGCCAATGTAATCGTCAGGGTATCGTTCTACTTCTAGGAGGAACTCCATCTCTTTTTCTCCAACAAAATTTGGAAGATGTTTGCTCGACTTTGGAGGTTGAACCCTAGAGACGGGGTTACTTTTTAATTTGCCCTGACGTATTAAGTAACGGAAAAAAGACCTAAGGGAAGACAATTTACGGTTAGCTGAGCGTGGAGTAAACCCATTAGATATTATGGATGACATCCATTGTCGAATATGCCTATGAGTTACTGTATCGAATTTACCACTTTCGGGATCGATACTACAAAATGATAGAAACTGCACCACGTCATCGCCATAAGACCTGACTGTGTGTGCAGAGTATCCTTTTTCGACTTTAATATATGTTAGGAAAGAATTTAGCATTTCAATGAATGCAATATACTATTTTTGGCGCTAAAAGCCAAAAAAAATCAGGCAAAAATGCCTGAATATTGCATTCAGATTAAGAAAAAAGACTACTCCTCTTTTTCCTGAATCTGTTGAATGTAAATGGCTTTCTTTAA
>JBPXJX010000217.1:0-1156 GCA_051715525.1 Bacteroidales bacterium | reverse complement strand
GCTCTTCCGATCTCACATTGGGAACCACGCTTGCGAACAATAAAGTTTGCTCATTACCTTACAAAGGCTGGATACGATGTTACCATATTTGCATCTAGTATAATGCATAACATGGATATGAACTTAATTGAAGATGGAAGTTTATATATTGAACGACAATATGATGATCTTAAATTTGTTCATATCAACACGAAGCATTATAAAAAAAATGGAATTGCTCGAGTTATTGGTTTACTACAGTTCCCTTTTCGCTTAAGGCGAGTAGTTAGGCACTTTCCAAAGCCTGATGTTATTTTACACACAGCCACTGTGCCGTTTAGCAATCCAGTTCATTTTGTGGCTAAAAAATTAAAAGCCAAGCATATTGTTGAAGTTCTCGATTTATGGCCCGAAACTTTTGTTGATTTAGGTTTTATGCGACGTTCAAACCCATTAATGTGGCTATTATATAAGACAGAATATTGGCTATACAAAAGAGCAGATGAATTAGTCTTTTCAATGGAAGGTGCACCACAATACATAAAGGAAAAGGGGTGGAGTACTTTAGAGGGTGGAAAAATTGATCTGTCTCATGTTCATTACATCAATAATGGTGTAGATCTGAATGATTTTAATAGTTTTCTTCAGCAATATAAATTGAATGATCCTGATTTAGCTAATCCTTCTACAAAAAGGGTAATTTATTTGGGTTCAATACGTAGGGCAAATCATCTTAAGCATTTAATAGATGCTGCTGAATATTTAAAAGATTTTAGTGAAATTAAGTTTCTTATTTATGGCGATGGAGACGATCGTGAGAACTTGATAAAGTATTGCAACGACCATCAACTTCAAAATGTTATTTTCAAAGATAAATGGATTGATCCTAAATTCGTACCATACGTTCTTTCGTGTGCAAACGTAAACATCCTTAATTATCTTCAAGGGAAATTTGGTCGATATGGAGGTAGCCAAAGTAAAATGTTTCAATATATGGCCAGTGGTCAGCCGATTTGCTGCAACCTTGAGATGATGTTTTGTCCTATTGCAAAAAATGATTTAGGGATTGCAAAAAATTTCTCATCATCTAAAGAGTATGCAGATGCTATTTATAAATTGGTCTCAATGTCTGAAACTGATAGGCTAGAAATGCAGAAGCGTTTAAAAGAAACCTCAA
>JBPXJX010000216.1:0-1569 GCA_051715525.1 Bacteroidales bacterium | reverse complement strand
ATTGTTGCTACAATAGATTTCAATAGAGTGCTGGAGGAACGCCAAAACTTTGATGTTGTTGGACATTATTCACGACCAGATGTTACACAACTTATTGTGAACAGAAAAAGACAGTCAATTATTGAATTAAATAATGAATAGAGCATGGAATCAGAAATCGACAAATCAAAGGAGCTAAGAGCTTCAATAAAACTGATAAACAATAAACTCCACTTCGAGGGAGTTGTAGATGGAAATGATCCAATCGCCATCGATTATACTCCTCCACTTGGCGACGATCTTGGCTATACCTCGCTTGAACTATTGCTACTCAGCCTCTCATCTTGTTTAGGTAGCGCATTGCTTGTTTTCCTTCGCAAAATGAATAAAAATATCATTGGGTTAACCATAAATGCTCATGGTATAAGAAAAGAGGACCACCCAACCTGCTTCAAAACAATTAAACTTACAGTAAATCTTTACTCCAACAACACCAATATCGATGAGTTTAACAAGGTGGTTAAGATGGCTGAAGATACCTATTGCCCCGTTTGGGCAATGATAAAGGGTAACGTTGAAGTAATTATAAAGCCCAATATTATCAATAATTAATTAACTAAATAAAAAAAAGTAATCATTATAAAAAAATCAAATTAAAAGAGTTATGTCAAAATTGATTAAAAACCTTGCTATTGCCTTAAGTATTATAACCATTCTGGGTAGTTGTAATTCAGTTAAAAAATTCAACAGTCAAATTGAAAAACCTAAAAGTGTAGATGAGTTAAAAGCTGATGTCGACTTTGTATATAAAAAGTTGCAAAGGTTACACCCAAAATTATACTGGTATATCAGTAAAAAGGATTTAGACTTTAAGTTTGATAGTCTAAAAGCCACCATCACAGCACCAATGACAAGCAACGAATTCTACTTTAAACTTAGTCCGATTGTTGCATTAGTTAAGCAAGGCCACATGCGATTATCACCAATAACAAAATGGTATACAAAAAAGGAGAGTAAAGCAATAAATAGGAAAGGTCTCTTCCCCCTAACACAGCTCTCCTATGAGGTCTTCGACAATAAACTGTATATTACTAAAAACAATTCCGACGACACCACGATTAAGGTTGGTTCTGAGATAATTGAAGTCAATAGCATTAAACCACAGGATATAATTGCAAAATTCAAAAACACTTTTGCTTCAGATGGATATAACCAATCATTTAATCATAGGTACTATAGCTGGCAATTCGCAAATTACTTTTATCTATATACTAACCAAAGGGATAGCGTTAATCTTAAACTTCAGATAAAAGATTCAATAGTAGTTACTAACCTGATTCATGGTGCCAAAAAGAAAACAAAGGAAACAACAAAAAAAGATAGCGTAATTAAGGTTGATAAAAAATTAGCTAAACTGAAGGCCAAAAATGAGGCGAATAGAAAGAAACTTCGAGGGTATAATACACAAAATAAAACCTACAGTAAGAACCTTGATTTTGTGGGTTCTGATAGCAGTATTGCTCTTTTAAAAATCAATGACTTTTCACGAGGAAATTATAAAAAGTTTTACAAAAACACCTTTAGTAAACA
>JBPXJX010000215.1:0-9625 GCA_051715525.1 Bacteroidales bacterium | reverse complement strand
TGAATATCAACAGAATCGAGGTTACCTGTAAAAGCAAATGAATATTTTTTTCCTAAAGAATAGATAGACTCAACGGGTTCCTTCATCTTTTTTCCATAAGGGTCGACCAAGCCACCGCTTGCATAAAAATCGTAACCGCTTTTAAGCATATCAACAGCAATATCGTAGCTGCTCCCCCTCGATCCTTGATGAGCATAAAAGGCTGCTGGTGTTGCATGATCGATACTCACACTTGTCAATAACCCTACTTTATAACCGCTCTCCTTAAACTTTTTAGCAATACTAAAAAGGGTATCAGTATGGTTATAGTTTAAGCCAAGAGTTCCTATTGAAGTTTTGCTTCCAGTAGAGAGCGCTGTGCCCGCTGCGGCTGAACAAGTAATGTATTGGTTTGCAGCATATGTAGTTGAAAATGTTTGAACTGGAAAATTATTAAATGATAGCTGCTGATTACTTCTCAGAACAGAATCAATATAAAGTTGAGCGGTATTAACAACCTGAATTCCCATACCATCTCCTATAAATAGGAATACATATTTAGCCTTCTTGGAATTGCTGGTTGATGTATTTTGGCAACTATTAGAGATAATTAGCAGCGCGATAAAGGGTAAAAGAAATTTCTTCATAAATCAGTTATTTTTTGCAATAATAGTCTTTTTATAATAAAATTTAAGGGATGAATTAAATCAAGGAAAAATACAAAGTATAAGTATTTAAAAACCTTGTTTTTTACTACAAACAAACTTGCATAAAAAAAGTTGAATCAGATAATAGCTCAATAATTATTAAGATAAAAATATGATTAGAACTGTAGATAATATGATAAATTAGCGCTTAAAAGCTACATTATGCTTAGATTCATCATTAAAGTCTTTGTTTCAGCAATCCTCATTGCTACCATATCCGAAATTGGTAAGCGTAATTCATTGATGGCTGCTGTTTATGCTTCACTTCCTCTTACAACTATTTTATCAATGATATGGCTTTATCTCGATAGTGGCGATTTACAAAAAACCACCTCACTTTCGTGGAATGTCCTTTTAGCCTTTATCCCAAGTTGTGCTTTTCTTATTGCATATCCTATACTCGTTAAGATAGGTGTAAATTTTTGGCTCTCAATGGCCATTTCAGGGATTATTACTGCTTTTGCCTATTGGGTTTTTGTTATTATACTCAAGCACTATGGTGTAAGTATTTAAAAAACTTTTTATAACTTGCGCCGCAATTCAGAACACCTTCCCTGGAGAGATGGCCGAGTGGTCGAAGGCGCACGCCTGGAAAGTGTGTAAGCTCCAAAAGGGCTTCATGGGTTCGAATCCCATTCTCTCCGCAAATAGGAAATCCCTTGGTTTACCAAGGGATTTCCTATTTTTGATTGTTTTATCTCTATTTTGATATTTCACCACTCATCGATTTAATCATCTCCTGTTTTATCGACTCAGGTGATAGTTTTTTGCCCATTAGTAGCATCAATTTTGCAATTGCAGCCTCAAATGTGATATCTAACCCGCTAATTACACCAGCCTTTTTAAGGATCAATCCATTTTCATATTTGTCCATATCAACACTACCGGCATGGCATTGGGTAACATTAACAATAACAATTCCCTTGCTTACAGCATTTTTTATGGCATCGAGGAACCATGGTTGGCTTGGTGCATTACCCGAGCCAAAGGTTTCTAAAATTACGGACTTTATGTTTTGAGCTTTTAGTACCGCATCGACAAAGTGGGGTGTAATGCCTGGGAAAAGTTTTAAAACGCCAACATTATTATCAAGATTAGTATGAATTATCAACTCGCGTTTGCTAGTTGGGTAATGAATGTATGCAAAGTTGTATCGAATGTTTATTCCTGCCTCTGCTAAAGGAGGGTAGTTGTCGGAACGGAAAGCGTTAAAATGCTCGGCATTGTGCTTCGTTGTCCTGTTTCCACGGAAAAGTCTATTTTCGAAAAAAATACAAACCTCTGGAACTAAAGGTTGTCCATTTCGCGATGCAGCAGCAATTTCTATGGCACTAATTAAGTTCTCTTTTCCATCGGTGCGGAGCATACCAATTGGCAATTGTGAACCTGTTAAAATTACGGGTTTATCGAGGTTTTGAAGCATAAAACTAAGGGCCGCAGCAGTAAACGACATGGTATCGGTTCCATGAAGTATTACAAATCCATCGTATTTCTTATAATTATCATGAATTGTAGTTGCCAGTTTTATCCAAAAATCATGAGAAATATCGGATGAATCAACAGCAGGGGAAAAGGAGATTGTTTCAAGTTTAAAATGGAACTTCTTAAGTTCAGGAACTTCAATCTCAATTTGATTAAAATTGAAAGGCGTTAGTGCACCTGTTTCGGGATTTTGCTTCATCCCGATGGTTCCTCCTGTGTAGATAATTAGTATTGATATACCTTCGTTGTTCATGTTGCTATGGGTTGATATTGAATAGTTCTAGCGAGTTTTGTGTTGTTATGCGTGCTACCTCTTCAATAGGAATGTTAAGTATTTCCGATACTTTCTGGGCAACGTAGATTAAGTATTGGCTCTCGTTTCGTTGTCCACGCTTAGGAACAGGAGTTAGGTAAGGTGAATCCGTTTCGAGCAAGATATTTGATATATCCATACCCGCAACAACTTTATCGAGACCACTATTCTTATAAGTCACAATACCTCCTATTCCAACCTTAAATCCACCGTAATCAATAATGTGCCTGTATTGCTCAACAGTTCCTGTAAAGGCATGAAAAACTCCACGAAGCGATGCATCGTTTTCCTCATCAACAATCTCGAAAATCTCATCAAATGAGTTACGGGAATGAATAACTACTGGTAATCGTAGTTTTTTAGCCAGTTTCAGCTGATGTCGAAACGCAATTTTTTGCTGCTCAAAAAAGGTTTTATCCCAATAAAGGTCAATGCCAATCTCGCCAATCCCATAATATTTTTCTTTAGTAACCATTTCATCGACATGCTGCAATTCGGTCGCATAGGCTTCTGAAACCGAAGTAGGATGAAGTCCAATTAGCGGAAAACAGACGTTTTTGAACTCATGAGCGGTTTGTAAAACTCTCTCGGAATAAGTTGTATCAATATTTGGGAGAATATGATACCTAATACCTAAATCGGCAGCTCTCGAAATTACCAAAGAGCGGTCGTTATCAAAATCCTTATCGAAGATATGTGAGTGTGAATCAACAAAAACCATCTATCTAATTTTTAAAACAGAGTGCAAACTTAGTAAAAGTTTTGGGCACTGATTAAAAAAGCGATAATTAGATTACCTGATTTTAAGAATGACAAGTAAAGGGGTTGTTGAAAAAATTTATCTTGCAATAATCGAATAAACCTTCCCGGGTTTACTTTTAACTAACCCTGCAAACTCAAGGTTTAATAGAAGAGATGATACTTTCGAAACCTGCATTTGAGTCTTTATGCTTATAAGATCAATTGATTCTTGATCAACGGTTTTTAAGTAGTCGACAATACTTTGCTCGTCTCGGCTAAGATCTGCAAAAAGAGTAATCTGCTTGGGTTGAGTCTTTAGGGTTGTTGGCTCCCACCCTAAAAAGTATTCAATGTCAGTAGAGGATTCTATTAGTGCGGCTCTATTCGATTTGATAAGCTGGTTGCAGCCTTCTGAGTATTTTGAGCCAACATGTCCTGGAATGGCAAATACTTCGCGATTGTAGGAGTTGGCTAAGTCGGCAGTAATGAGCGCTCCGCCCTGATCACCACTCTCAACAACTATTGTAGCATCAGTAAGCCCAGCTATTATGCGATTTCGTTTTATGAAGTTATTTCTATCGAACTTGGTCTCCGAAGGGAAATCAGTAATCAATGCTCCTGTTTCAAGAATATCTTTGGCTGTATTCCGATGTGATGTGGGGTATATAGTATCGAGCCCATGACCAAGCACGGCAAGGGTTAAAAGGTTATTCTTTAATGCTGCTTTATGCGCAGCAATATCAATGCCATATGCTAAGCCGCTTACGATAACTGGCTTATAACCTTTTTCGGCAAGACCATCAACAAGTTTTTCGGTCATCTCCTTTCCATAATCAGTGGCCTTACGGGTTCCAACTATGCTAATGTATTTTTCAGTATTGAAATTTATTAGTTTATTGCTCTTTACAAAAAGTACAATTGGGCAATCCTCACATTGACGAAGCCTTTCGGGATAATCGTTATCGAGATAGAAAAGAGGTGTAATCCCATATTTTTCGATAAAATCAACCTCGCGCTTGGCTTTATCTAGAATTTTTTGGTTAGCTATCTCTGATGCCAAAACCTCACCAATACCAGGTATTTTCAGCAATGATTTTTTTGTCTCGCTAAAAACCGCCTCAACACCTCCACAATATGCAATAAGCTTTTTAGCATTGATACTGCCTATTTTAGGAATCATTTCAATTCCTATCTTATATTTTAGGAGATTATCTGCCAAACTTTTACAGATTTACACTTGTTGGTACTGTTTTAGGAGCAGAAAAACAAGCGCTTTTTGCTCTTTACTTGTCCCTTTTAGGCTAAAGGGTGGATACTTTGATACGCTACTACCCTGCTTTTGGTAAACGGTTACCTCTTCCCTAAGAAACGATCTATGGTATGTGAATTTTAAAAATTGGCCTTTAGGTATTTCAAAGGCACTCTTTTTAGGGTTCATAGGCTTTAGCTGATAGAATCGGATTACAATCTTATCACTATCATCGGAAAGGTATAAATACGATGTTTTTACATAAAGATGGTAGATATAGTAAATGATATAAGCAAGAACTAAAAAAAACGAAATCCATACATTCGTGACTCCTAGTTTTTCAATCAGAAATGGCTCAATGCCAGTAGTGTAAAGAGTTGCAATTATTGTAAGCACTGCAATAATGTAAATATACTTAAGCGCCTGTAGCTTTACTACTGTATTTTCATTGTCTATCTTCATGGCAGGGTAATAAATCGTACTTTCAAAGTTGGAAAATGATTTTTAATTATCCAAAAGCTTTGCACATTTGTGCATTTTCGATCGAATAATCTTTTTATAAGTTTTCTCTATAAAAATTGCCGTTGTTTATCGGTTTTGCTTGTAACGTGCTGATAATATGAGTACAAAATATTTCGATCTCAAAAAAGGGTCAATTTGAAATACCATTATCGTATTAATGGTTTACATTTGACATTGGACTGTGTTTTTTTAATTCGAACTATATGCTAAGATATACCATTTCAAAGGCCGATAAGGACCTAATAGGTGAGGTAACTTTGTTTCCCGCTAAAAAAATTAGCAATAAAGTACTCGTATTCAGAGTCATACAAAATGTGAACGTTGATACAAGAAGTTTACTTGTTTCGGATGAAGAAGCACTTTTTAAAAATATTCCTAAGTTTAAAAAAGAGATTGGCAAAGGTGAGTCAGCTGCAGCATTGAGGCATCTTCGAGCATTTTTTAATTTTTTTAAGGGCGATTGGGTTATTTCGGGCTCCGATAAGATTAAAAACCACCCAATAAAAGCTATTGTAAAATTACTTCAAAAGGAGGGTGTTAATATACGATATGCTGAGCGCGATGGCCTCCCACCGTTCAAATTAATTGGTAAAAATTTTAGGGGTAACACTGTACTTGGTGTCGATAGTAGTATTAGCAGCAAACTTGTTGCTGCAGGTTTAATACTTTCGCCAACTATTTCGGACTCTGTTATCCAAGAAATGAAAGAAAATATTATCAACTCAACCTATATCGAAATGACCTTAAAGGCCTTAAAATACCTTGGCATTAATACGGGTTGGGATATGAAAGATACTTTGATTGAAACTAAGTTTAAAGACGGTTCAGAGCTAATCCTTGAAGCCGATTGGAGTTGTGCTTCTTACTGGTACGAAGCAGCGGCGCTTGCACAAGATTGCAACATTCGAATTCACGGGTTAAATGCCGATAGCTCTCAGGATGATGTTATAGCAAAGGACTTATTCACACAATTTGGAGTTAAAACCAGATATACAACCGATGGTGTTACGCTAACAAAAGGAACGCGTACAATCAAAAAATTTGAATACAATTTCAAAGAGTGCTCCGATCTTGTTCCAACTTTTGCCGTTGTTTGTGTAATACAAGGTGTACCGTTCAGAATGGCAGGAATTGATTTATTACGGTTTAAGTGCAACGATAGGATTAAATCGTTACAACACGAATTAGGTAAGATTGGAGCAACAATTACTATTGAAAAAGATGGCGAAAAAGAAGTTCTATGCTACAATGGCAAAAATAAGAAAACGAACCTTAAACATGTAGATATATCAACATTTGAAGATCATCGAATGGCAATGGCTTTTGCCCCTATTGCGATTACAGGGCTTCCTGTAATAATGGAGAATCCTATATTAACAAGCAAATCGTATCCTGCCTTTTGGGATGATTTTCGTAGGGTTGGTTTCTCCGTTGATCAAAGCCTTTAATCACAGCTTACACATATAAACCAGAAAAAACACAGAGCAGATTATCTACCCTGTGTTTTTTATTTTGAACAAGTGCGCACTACTCGATTTTAAATACAAATCGATTAAGATTCCTATCGGCCCAAAGCATCGCAATTTTACGAAACTCGTTGTATTCATCTGGAGAAATTGTCGATTTATTGATCCTGATTTTACGAGTGATAATAACTTCTCCATCCTTTTCAACCCCTTCAATAAAACAAGAGCCTATTCTATTCTCTACAGAAAATTTATTCAACGGAGAAACAGCTTTAATACCAACAGGGATTGTAAATGAGAAGGTGTATACCTCATTATAAGCCGAAGGTAGTTCAATTTTAGTAACTCTAGCCAAAGGCAATTCATTTGCGCCAAGCAAAGCAAAACCTTGGGCAATTTTAGGTAGAATTAACGTGAAATACCCATCGGTCTTGTCTGCAATGTTGGGGTTAGTTAAAGTTATTGTTTGTTCCACAGAATCGGCATTTACATTGTTTGTTGTGAAAGTGAAATTTGAAGTGGCAATTCCGCTTAAAACCCCCTTCTTTGAATCAAATCTATTGCTGTTTAATCTAGCGCTTCCACTTATTTTAGCATCGTTTGCAACGCTTAGCTTAGTATCTAATGATGCGATATATTCTGGAACTATCCTTTTCTCAAAATTAAATTGCGAAATATCGTCATTGATATTCAAGGCTATTCTTATACCTGGTATATCTGCGTGATCATCAGTTGCAGTTAAAAGGCGTTTTTCGCCGGCTATTTCGGCGCAAACCCATATTCTATCGAAGACCCCAGGAAATCCAACCTCCTTGTTGAAAAAAGGATTGTATCCTGCAATGGAAACTTGGGCATTTATGCCGGAAAGTTTAAGCATTGCAGCGAGCAATATTGCCTTTTCGCCTTCGGTACCACCATTGCTTTTCCAAACCTCTTCAGGTGAGCGGAATCTGTAGCCGTTCCACAGTGGTATTACTCCGTAAGTATTGATATTATTAGCTACATAATTTTTTATTAGGTTAACTTTATCCCATCCTGCTGAGGGATCGGCTATTAGCCTCTTTGCTGCATCATCAGGCACAAATGTATTTGTAAGGTTTCCTTTCAGAAAATTAAAAGATGTTACAAAATCTGTACTGCTAAAGGTTAAAAATGGGTAAGCAGCAAGACCTTCGAGTTGATATGCCTCGTGAGAGTATGCGCCAAGATTGAACGATTCCCATTTGTAAATATCATGTGAATCGTTAGTACTCTTCTTGCAATTTAAACCCTCAGGTTGATTGATTACATTATAATTCAACTTCTCTCCTTTTGGAACTTTTACAATAATTTCTAAATTCTTTACTGGTGAAGATTCGCAAAGGTTTACCCTATCAAAGAAGAATGGCATAAAACCATTTTGAGTTTGAATTTCGTAATCTAATTCAACAACAGCTCCTCGCTCAAGTCCAACATGGGTTATAACCATTTCGCGAAGGTGATTATATGCCAGTGCATCGGTTGCAGGTCCTGGCAAAACTTCGTTGAAAGCATTTTCGGGAGATTTAACCACTTTACCATCGGCCATTTTGGTTTCAGACTTATTCACCTTAAGAGTTTGATATTTTGGGTTATATACCACAAATGTTTCGCCATAGTACCTGTTTATAGCCTGATATGAATTGTATAACAGTTTGTGGTAGTAATGATATGTTGAACTACCATCGGGATTGAGGGTGTACTCCTTTACCTGTTTCAGATAAACCGCATCGGCATTTTTTTGCTCATCGGTAAGGGGTGCGCTACATGCGGTAAAGATTAGAAGGAATAGTCCGATTATATATTTTGATTTCATATCTATCATTATTAGTATTTGAGAATTACTGGTTTGCTGGCAAATTCATTCTGATATTTTACCGCATCGCGGAACGAAGCCCAATCCTCAGGTTGATAGATTCGCTTTTTAAGCACAACCTTTTGAGCAAATTTTAGTGTGCTTCCTTCTAGAGTATAGTTCGACTCAAAATCGGCGCCACTGCCCGATGATTCTTTCGATTCTGGCTTGAATTTAACAGACATATTTGCAGGTAAGGTGATTGTCTCATTCAGTTCAATTAGCTTCGAACAGCCATCGGCAAATGGAAACAGCCTATTTTCAACTGATGTATCGAACGATGTGTGGCTATGACGGCTGCCGAATAGGTTTGCGGCAACAACAGGGGTGAATATAATCTCTTCTTTGGTTGCGATGGCGTAATTAGGAATTCTATACTTTACTTGTATTTGAACAGGTTGAAGTAAGTAAGCGTAAGGATCGGTGTAGGTCATTTCAACAATCTCAATCCTTGGTGATATTTTAACCAGCTCCCTTTCAAATGCTGCTTGCCAGTCGGCCTTGTAATTACGTGTAAAAATTCCTCTAACGCTTGCATCTGATTGGCCCTCGGCGGTCAATGTAAACTCGCCAGTTAAAGTTCCATCACTTTGAAGCGTTGATGTTCCGCTAATCCTAAAGTAATGATTTTCAGGAGCCGAAATTGGGGTTTCCAATAAATCTGCACCTTGAGGTAATCCCATCAGGTAGTTCTGCTGCTGCTCGCGGCTACTCCAGTTTTCACGAGTAAAAGGAACCCAGGTTGGGTCGAGCATCATGTATTCGCCATTGCGAAGTTTTACGGTTGTAACCGAGTGGTTGAACTGGTCTGCAGGAATACGATCAATTCTCGAACCGGCCATTGTCATTGCTGGGTAAGATTCAAACCCAGCTGCACGAAGCATGGTAACTAGCATACCTGCTTTATCTTTACAAACGCCGCAACGATCATGGAAGTCCATTTCGCCTTTATGTAGCGTAAAGCCTTCTCCTTTACCCATGGATAATCCGCTGTAGCGGATTTCATCAGCAACCCAATGGTTTAACCTTGATATAGAGTCGAGTTCATCCTTGGCACCTTTCAATATCTCCTTAACCTTCTTATCGATTTCGTGGGTTGATTTAAAACTGCCATAATCCTCGTTAACGCCGCAGAACCATTTTGATTTCGAGTACCAATCAGGGCTAGTAGATAGAAGTAATTTTGTAGCAACATCCGATTGGGCAACCATCCGTGGCTCGCGCTTCATCGGCATAATATTTTTAACTGTGAAAGTGTAATTTACCTTGCCATCCTTTTCAACAATCTTCTCG
>JBPXJX010000214.1:0-1684 GCA_051715525.1 Bacteroidales bacterium | reverse complement strand
TTATTATGGCTTCTGTTGAAATGGAAAATCTTAAATCGAATCATTAAATGAGAAGATTTTTACTATTACTATTTATTGTTGGGTTTAGCCTAATAGCATCAGGTCAGCAGTATAATATAGTTGTTTCGCGTGATGGAACAGGCAACTTTAGAAATCTTCAGGAGGCAATTAATTCTATCAGAGCATACATGGCTGACAGAACTACAATTTTTATTAAAAATGGTGTTTATAAAGAGAAGGTTGTTGTTCCATCATGGGTAACTAACTTAACATTGATAGGAGAGAGCGTTGATAAAACAATCATAACGTGGGACGATCATGCCAATATCGAAAAGATGGGAACTTTTAAAACCTATACCATTTGGGTACAGGGTAATGGTTTTAGAGCTGAGAATATTACCTTCGAGAATAATGCAGCCCAATTAGGACAGGCCGTTGCTGTTCATGTTGATGGAGATAAAGCCGTTTTTATCAATTGTAGATTATTAGGGAATCAGGACACTCTTCTAACTGCAAATCAAGAGAGTCGACAATACTACGAGAATTGCTACATCGAAGGGACAACCGATTTTATATTTGGACCCGCCACTGCATGGTTTGAGAATTGCCATATTCATAGTAAAAAGAACTCCTACATTACTGCAGCATCAACTGTTAAGGAGAATAAATATGGCTACGTTTTTAATAAGTGTAGGTTTACTGCTGCCGATACTATTCGCAAGGTATACCTAGGCCGACCATGGCGGCCTTATGCTTGCACAGTTTTTATGAATTGCGATCTTGGTTCGCATATTCTACCCGAAGGATGGGATAATTGGAGGAACCCCGAAAACGAAAAAACAGCAAGATATTCCGAGTATAAGAATTTTGGATTAGGGGCAAACCCTACAAAGCGTGTTGCTTGGAGTCACCAGTTGACCGATGAAGAAGCGAAAACCATTACAATTGATAATGTCTTTGCTCGAAATGATAAATGGATACCTAATGGTAACTGAGTTTTAGTTTTGTTTAAGTTGAATTTTACTACAGTAAGAGCCATCTCGTTTAAAATGAGATGGCTTTTTATTTTAAGATTGATTTAAGGTTTTATTGCCATAATTACTACATTTGCGGGCATTAAATAATTATATAATGAACACTGTAGAGGTCTGTTTCTCAACCGAACTGTTTAAGGCATACGATCCTAAGGGTAAGATTGTAGTTGTTGTGGATGTACTTAGGGCAACGTCCGTTATTTGTACTATGATGAAGAATGGCGTTAAGGAGATTATTCCTGTTAAAACCATTGAGGAAGCAAGAGAGTACAAAGAAAAAGGCTATTTGGTTGTTGCTGAGCGTAATGGAGAAAAGCTCGATTTTGCCGATTTTGGAAATTCACCTTTCCTATTCACTAAGGATGTTGTTAATGGTAAAACCATTGTTTACAGCACTACAAACGGTACAAACGCGATAAATGTTGGCAGAGATGCCGAGCAAACAATTATTGCTTCTTTTCTAAATATTTCAGCAGTTACTGAATATCTAAAATCTCAGTCAAAAGATGTTTTAATCCTTTGCTCAGGATGGAAAGGCAAGTTCTGCATCGAAGATGCACTATTGGCTGGAGCAATATCTGGCAACCTCATCAAGTCAGGAAGTTTCTACACTAAATGCGACTCTGTTAACGCATCCATGGATATGTGGA
>JBPXJX010000213.1:0-8353 GCA_051715525.1 Bacteroidales bacterium | reverse complement strand
CGAGAAGGGGTTATGGGAATAACCAATTATACTAACAAAATATATCAGTATGATAAGTTTGTAAACTTAACTGACGACGAAGTAAATGATAATAATGAGCTTAACAAATCAAAAGTTGTAAATGTTTCAGTAGTTATTATTCCATATTTAAAGAAGGGTTCAAAGATAATCCGTGCTAATAATATAAAAGGATTTGTTAAGGCTTTCGGTCATAAAGATGAGGTCCTTCAATTCATAAATTTAAATTCAATTAACATGAATTCAGAGGATGACCTTAAAAAATTGACAAATTATTGCAATACATTAAATTAATTATTTGAACTCAAAAACAAAAAAGCCGTTAGTCAACTGATTAACGGCCTTTTTTTTAAAAAAAAGTATTATTGCTAATAGCTTGAAATGTTTCTTTTAATAATTAAAAAAGTTAAAGCAGTAACTTTAATAATACATAAACATTAATTATAAATTTGACTTAAAGTAAGTTAGAAATACCTTTCATATAGATACTTTTCAAAATCATTGTAATTTTTATCTATTTTCAATGGTAAAAAGGTTATTTGGAATTACAATCACTTCATCAATTATAGATTGAACCACATCAAAGAACCCAGCAGGATGGGCGTTTTCAATAATAATCTCCACAGAATCAGGATTATTATTAATATATTTCTCAACCCCTAAACTATCATAGGGAACGAGTATATAACCTGTCCGTTTATAATCATACTCAATATGCTTTCTGATCTGATCATCAGTAAACCAACGACCTGTTATCATTGATTTTATCTGCTTTCAATCGCCATCAAAAAGTTAGAGTATTCGTACAAAGTTGCTTGGATTACCCACATCTATTGCATTGGCTATGGCATAAAGAAGTTGTAGGGCAAGAACTCGCCGTACCCAAGAATTAAATCAGAGGTCCTTTGGGTTACCTCTCCAATATGCGAAATACCCTCGAGCGTTTCTAATAGTTGATTTGTACTTTTTTAATTTTTGCAATAGTACCGCTTACTTTCTGTTGATTTATGTGCTGATTGGTTAAATCAAAGTGGTTTTTCTCAATGTCTTCAACAATGTTTCTATAATGAACATTCTTGCTTGCTGCATGTTTCATGCAATCAACAAGCATATTTGTAACTCCTGATAAAGCAAAAAAAACAACCACTACATTTTATCTTGAGCATTTAAAATGTCAATAACAACTTTTATACCTTTGGCATTCCCAACGGAAGTCCCACCAAATTTTAAAACTTTCATAAGAATAATAATTAATGAAAACCTCAAACAAGTAAAATAATAGAATAAGTCTTGCTTACTGCTGAAAACAGAGCTGTGGATCGACTCCACTTAAGGGTTATATGATTGCGTTACTCCCTAGCGGGAGTCGAGGTTGAAATTGAGGTTGTAGAAATTGAACAAATAAATAAGGTAGCCGCAAACATATCAACCCAAGTAATAGGGCTTGATGAAAAGAACGATATGTTTGATTTGCAATTCATTTGTTAATTTTCGTGACGAAAATATAAGATTATTCCGAATAAATAGAATAATAATTAGAGTTATTGTTTTACTTTTGAATAATTCACATAACCATTCAATAACCCTTAACCCATAAAAATATGAACACATTTGAACAAGAACCAATTACAGGTGAAACCAACCAAAAAATTGAACTCACAATTGATTCCCTACATAGTCTGGATACAACAAGACGTTGGGCAGGATTTCTTGCAATCCTTGGATTTATTTTTATTGCACTGTTAATATTAGTTGGATTTGGTATGGTATTTATGTTTTCGGCATTTGATAATGGCATGCTAGGATCTGGGATGAAGTATGGTATGATGATATATTTTATTATCCTTGGAACAATCTTCTTTTTCCCTATTCTTTATCTGTTTCGCTTCTCAAATTGGACAAAAAAAGCGCTCAAGAATAAGAGTAGTCTTGATTTAAGCGTTGCTTTATTGAACTTGAAATCTCATTACAAGTTCTATGGGATTTTTACAATTGTAGTATTGGCACTCTACTTATTAGCAATAATCGTAGCTGTGATTTTCTCAGCTTTTATTTAATCTTTCCCATTTTAGCTGAAGTATTGAGATGAAGCAGGGTTGCTTCATCTCATTTTTTTAAAGTAATTGCATCCAATATGAAAAAAATAGTTACCTTCATACTGCATTATTAGTGAGCAAAATATCGAGTTTTTTAATATCTACACATTAAATAAACCATTATGTCACTACAAAAAAAACTATTACTACTGGTAATACTACCTGTAATAATTTGTACTACGATTGCAGTAGTTATCGCATCGCTAAAAATTAACTCGCAAGGTAAAAAAGGGTTAGAGGATAAAAGCAATGCAATTCTTGATGTTGAAATACGAAGTTTCCTTGAACTTCACCAGCAAGGAATTGATTTTGAGCAGGAACTCGACAATTCAACAACTAAAAAATCAGATGGGTCTGATAATTTCTATAAGTTCAAAATCTCATCACTAAACCCTAAAAACAAAAAACATTTATCCACAACAAAGGAAACAACTTTTGTGTCGCAATTTGAGAATAACGATGCTAAACATATTTCATATATTGATAATGAAACAAACTCTCTTTGGGTAATGCAGCCAGTTTTTATGGAGGAAACGAAGGGTTGCTTGGATTGCCACAAAAGCACAAAATCAAATTCGAGCAGTAAAGAGCTGCAGGGAATGTTTATGGTAATTTCACCAATGAAGCAAGTTCAGAATCAAGTAAATTCAGCAATCTTTCAAATAAGCATTTTTGGTGTAATCCTTACAATAGTATCAATATTAATTGGTTTCATTACAGTAAAGAAAATTATTTCCGTTTTTAAGCAGATAATTGGAGTAAGCCAAAAGGTATCGGAAGGCGATTTACAGCATAAACTCGATATCAAAACCAATGATGAGTTGGAAGTTCTTGGAAATTATATCAACAACATGGTTGAATCGTTAAATGGTGTATTAGCTAGCGTTCGCACAGCTGCAGAGGAACTCAACTTTTCCACAAGCGAAATCTCTGAAACAGCTCAAACCATGTCTAATGCTATACAAGAGCAGGCAAATCAGTTCGAAAGAATTTCTGATTCGGTACAGCAAACCACTATAAATGCTGTTAAAGCAAACGATTTTATCAATAAATCGGTTATGAATGCAGATAAAGCTGGTTCTGGAATGAACAACGCCATTAGCGCAATGAATGTGATAGAGGAAAGTTCACGAAAAATTAACGATGCAGTTAAAATAATTAGCGAAATATCATTTCAAACTAATATTCTAGCCCTTAATGCTGCCGTTGAGGCAGCACGAGCAGGCGAACATGGTCGTGGATTTGCTGTTGTGGCTGCTGAAGTAAAAAAACTCTCTGATAAAAGTTCAAAATCGGCTGAAGAGATCAATGTTGTAACCAACGAAAGCGCAACCCAAGTTATTGATGGACAAAAAATCTCGCAAGATGCAGGTGAAAAAATTAGGGAAATTATCCAAGCAATAAGCCTTATTGCCCAATCGGTTCAAGAGATTTCTGCAGCAGCACAGGAGCAAGCATCGATGATGAAAGAAAACTCTCACATAACAAACACAAATGCTAACGCAGCCAAGCAGATGGCTAAATCCGCTAGTTACCTAAATAGTAAAGCAAATGAGCTGATGGAAATAGTCGATCATTTTAAACTAATCGAAAACTAGAAAGTCAGAGTATCATTGTTATTCAAAGAAATCAAAAAAATATTGAATATGCGACTACTTTTATCCCATTCTATTATACTTCTTTTATCACTCACTAACATTTCTTTTGCTCAAAATATTGAAATAAAGAATAAGATTGAGCAGCAGATCAGCCAGGATTATCCATATTATGAGGATTTATATAAATACTTACACAAAAATCCTGAGTTATCATTTCAGGAAGTTGAAACCTCAAAAAGAATGGCAAAAGAACTCCTTTCAATTGGTTTTGAGGTAACAACCAATTTTGGGGGGAATGGTGTTGTTGGCGTTTTTAAAAACGGGAAAGGCCCTGTAATTATGGTTAGAACCGATATGGATGCTTTGCCTGTTGAGGAAAAAACAGGACTCCCCTTTGCAAGTACTGTTAAGGCTAAAAACGAAAAAGGAGACATCGTTTCGGTAATGCATGCTTGTGGACACGATATGCACATGACTGTATTTACAGGTGTTGCTAACACAATGGTTCAACTAAAGAAATATTGGCAAGGAACATTGATAGTAATTGCTCAGCAAGCAGAAGAAAGAAATGGCGGCTCAATTGCTATGATTAACGATGGTTTATTCGAGAAATTCCCAGTACCCAATTATGCTCTTGCATTCCATGTAAATTCAACACTCGAGGCAGGAACAGTTGGTCTTAGTGCAGGCCCATTCTTTGCCACGGTTGATGATGTGGATATTACCATTTATGGGAAAGGTGGGCACGGCGCATACCCACAAAAAACTATCGACCCAATTGTAATCGCTTCAAGGGTTGTGCTTGATTTACAAACAATCGTTAGCCGAGAACTCTCTCCTCTAAATCCTGCAGTTATAACAGTAGGTTCATTTCATGGAGGAACACAACGTAATATTATTCCTGATGAAGTAAAATTATCGCTAACAATAAGAAGCTATTCCGACGATGTACGCCAACAGATTCTTTCAGCAATTCAACGAATTGCTAAGGGTGCTGCAATAACAGCAGGTATGCCCGTGGATAAATTACCACAAGTTACAATTGACCCCAATCCAACCCCTGCAGTAATCAACAATTCAGAGTTAACCGAAAAAGTTACCCAATTCTATAAATCTGCATTAGGCGAAACCAACGTTATTTTTGTTGGCCCCGAAATGGTTGGTGAAGATTTTGGCCGCTATGGAAAAACAAAAGAAAATATTCCAATCCTATTAACCTGGTTGGGTAGTGTCGACCCCAATGTTATTGCTTCATGCAAAGAGAAGGGAACCATTCCGCCTCCTTTACATTCGCCACTTTATGCACCTTTACCTGAAAAAACCATAAGAACAGGGATTCTTTCAATGACCTATTCATTGATAAATCTTTTCAATCATAAATAGTTTTGAATATTTCAATGTTTTATGAATACTATACTTAAACTAATCTTTGGATTTGCATTCCTTTTCTGCATCAGCTGCAATAAACCTACAAAGACTTTTACTGATAAGGCAAAACAGTTACAATCGGAAAAAATTGTTAATGCAACCCAATTTGCATGGAAAGGTTATATGCAATATGCAAAAGGATTTGATGCCTTGAAGCCTATCAGTAAACAAGGAGAAAATTGGTACCAAACCTCTTTGCTGATGACTCCAGTTGATGCATTCGATACATTTTTACTAATGGGATTAAAGAAAGAAGCAAACGAAGCAAAAGAGCTGATTTTTGCTAATCTGAATCTCAACCTCGATATGGAAGTTCAACTTTTCGAAATAAATATTCGCCTGCTTGGCGGTTTGCTTTCTGCCTACGAACTCGATGGCGATAAACGATTTCTAACCTTAGCCGAAGACCTTTGTAAAAAACTTTTACCAGCATTCAATACCAAAACGGGGATGCCCTACCGTTATGTTAATTTAAAGACAGGGGCATTAAGAGATTCGCTAAATAATCCAGCAGAAATAGGTACTTGCCTGCTTGAGTTTTGTAAACTCACTCAGCTAACAGGCGATTCTACTTATTATAAAATTGCTAAGAAAGCCGTATTTGCTGTATACGAAAGACGCAGTAGCATCGACTTGATTGGCACAATCATTGATGTTAATACTGGCGAATGGAAGAAAGCCGAATGCCAGATTGGGGCTCGATTAGACTCTTATTTCGAATATCTTTACAAAAATTGGCTGTTAACCAACGATAAAGATTACTTCGAAGCTTGGGAGACCCATCGTAAAGCGATTGAGAAATACCTAATTACTGACACTCCTAACGGTACATTCCTAACCCGAGTTGATATGAACACCGGCAAGGAAACCCGCTCTTTATATGGCGCACTTGATGCCTTCTACGCTGGGCTACTTGCCCTTTCAGGGGATGTGCCTACAGCACAAAAAATTCAGGAGGGTAACTTCTACATGTGGACTCGATTCAATATTGAACCCGAAGTATTCGATTTTAAGAAAGACTCTATTTTATACCCTAGCTACCCCCTTCGTCCTGAAAATATTGAAAGTTGCTTTTACCTTTATCGTAAAACGCATGATTCAAAATACCTTGAAATGGGTAAGCGCATGACAGACGATATAATTGATAAGTGTAAAACCGATGCCGGTTTTGGTGCTGTAAAAAACGTCACCACCCTTGAACTAGACGATTCGATGGAGAGCTTCTTCTTTGCAGAAACCCTAAAGTACTCCTTCTTACTTTTTGCACCAGAAAATACTTTTGACTTATCTAAACTGGTATTTAATACAGAAGCTCATCCATTACGAATAAACCAATAATTGTCTTACAAAGTAAATATTCTATTCAAAGAAAAAATAACAAGTAGTTTTAAATATTAGGCTTACAATAATTAAAATTTAATAAGTCCTATTGAATTTTTGTAGCCAAAAGACTATCTTTAAACCCTGTAAAAAAACAGATTCAACGTTAAACACCTGTATACATGGGTATTTTACTCGACAAAACAGCTGATTGTCCGTACGTAAATTTTTCGGAAGATGGATTTATCGACATTGAAGGTAGATCGATAACTGAAGATGTTTTCTCATTTTGGCAACCTTTGCTCGAATGGATTGCCGAATACTGTTCAAAACCAGCCGAGTTTACAAATGTTGTGATATACCTTGAATATACAAATAGTAGTTCAAACAAGTATATTAATGAACTCTTAAGAAGACTCGATGAGTGTAATGCTAAAGGAAATAAAATGATTATCAACTGGAAGTACGAGGAGGATGATGAATCAATTTTTCAACTGGGCAAGGATCTTGAGTCGGTTTCAAACCTTCCATTCAAATTCGAAATGGTAGAAGTTGAGCATATGAAAGCTCAACGTGTTAGAATTAAGAGTAAAAAAACAGGGAATGAAGCGATAATAACATACCGTTACTGGGATGCAATTATCCGAAATGGTCATGGTAATGAGTACATTGTACTTGAAGAGATTAATTAAATCATTATATTTGCTATACGGTTTTGCTTAATAATTTGCCACATGGTGAAATTTGAACTTAAAGAAACGGCAACTACTCCATATGTCCTTTTTGATCATACCTCGGGTTTGCTCAAAATTGATGGGAGATCTATTCCCGAAAATGTTATTGATTTTTATCACCCCATACTTAGATGGATTGATGAATACAGCAAAGAGCCCTGCGAAACAACTGAAATAACTATGAAATTTGAATACTTTAATACCAGCTCAAGCAAGCGAATTTTCGATATTATGAAGAAATTAGAGAAAATGGCGGCTGACTCTGGTAAAAGGGTTGTAATAAACTGGTATTACGAAGAGGATGATGAAGACATATTCTTTGCTGGCAACGATTATAAAGCCCTAATAAGTAAAGTTGAATTTAATCTAATTGAGACTGTATAAAAATTCTCCATTTTAAAGAAAGAGGTCGTTAAGAATGTATTCAAGACGACCTCTTTTCTATTATAAATCAGCTCAGTCCTTCACGCATCTAATTGAGAAAGCAACCCCAGGATATGATTCTGTTCCATCATTAATTTCATATGTATTCCCATCAATACTATACGTTTTTGTTGTTGTTGGGTCTACTAATCCCCACCAGTTAGCCGTTATCCCAAACCCAAAAAAAGTACTCCATCCCGCGGAGTAGATAGCCTGTCCCCCAGGACGTGCTGAAAATCCGCTGGCATTATCTGCAAGGTTTTTTTGAACATTCCAGTAACCATCTAAACTTCCAATTGTCCCCTTTTCCATTAGCTTTAACCCAGTTGCAATTCTGTTGTTCATCCAATCGGCGCCTCCAACAAATGATAATAGCTTTCGCCAATCATTCTCATCTGGTATATGCCAACCTGTAGGGCAAACGTTATTCGCTGATGTAACAACTTCGAAAGCGTATAAACGCCCATAATATTTTGCCGTATCGCCCCCATCGGGTTTCAAATCATAAACAGCAACCTCATTACTCGTTGATAAAGGTGTACCATCATTATACTTTGTTGCCTTTAAATTTTCTTTCATCCAGATTTGGTCGCCAATCTTTACCGTCTTATAAGTATTCCCTTCGATATCTGAAATTGGTGGAGTATTTACACCAATTCCGGTACTAATGGTTCCCGTTGATACAATATTTGACTCAGTGTAAAGAGTTGTTTTAAAATAACTTGTATCTCTTGTA
>JBPXJX010000212.1:0-1647 GCA_051715525.1 Bacteroidales bacterium | reverse complement strand
TTAGTTACCTCTGCCGATGATCTTGATGCTTTAGGATATATTGGCGTTTTTAGATATATAGAAATATACCTTAAACGAGATATTCCTGATAATGAGCTAGCTAAAAAGGTATCGACAAACCTTAAGAATAGATTCTCGAATTTCATAAATACCTACTCTGGACTTCATAAATACTCAGAAAAGCAAAAATTTAGATTTAAAGAAACCTTCGATTTCTTTACTGAACTCGATTATCAAATAAACCATGAAACGAAGCAGGAAGATAGCCCCATTGCTGTTTTCAATACCCTGAAAGATTGTCTTATAAATAGAGAAATGGGCATAAACGAAACTATTGACGAAACGCTTCGGAGCTGCTCCCAAAGCTATGCTCTTGGATATTTCAGCAAGCTAAGGAATGAACTTGAGGTTACATCAGCTTTGCTGCTTGATTAATTATCACCACACTAAAAAGTCATTTTGAAGAATTCCTACGATATTATTGTTATAGGTGCAGGGCCCGCTGGGCTTTTAGCAGCAGGCAGAGCATCGATGCTTGGTGCAAAGGTAGTTTTGCTCGAAAAGATGGAAAAACCTGCTCGTAAACTCAGAATCACAGGTAAAGGTCGTTGCAATATAACAAGCATGAAATCTTTGGAGGAGTATCTTAAAGAAATATCTCCAGAACCTCGATTTCTGCGACAAGCGTTTGGTGCATTTTTTAATCAAGATATTATCAATTTACTCGAAGATAATGGTGTTGCAACAAAAGAGGAACGCGGCCAACGAGTTTTCCCAACAAGTGAAAAAGCTTGGGATGTTGCCGAAGGCCTTATTAAATGGGCGAAATCTAATAGAGTAGAAATAATCAATAATGCTAAGGTTGAAAAACTAAGCGAAGAAAATAAGGAAATAAAAGGTGTTGAGATATTAAACCCAAAAACTGGCTTAACCGAAACCATAAAGTGTAAATGTGTTATTGTTGCTACAGGAGGAAAATCTTACCCTGCAACGGGTTCAACTGGCGATGGGTACAAGTTTGCAGAAGCATTTGGACATAAAGTAGAACCTCTTCGTCCATCACTTGTAGGAATTGAGACAAAAAAGGTTTTCAAAAACCTTGATGGTCTTGGTTTACGAAATGTTACCGCCACCATTTGGCTTGATGGGAAAAAGGGCATCAGCGATTTTGGCGAAGCAGAGTTTACTGAATATGGGCTTGATGGTCCTATAATCTTACGACTAAGCCGGTTGATAGTTGATTCCGTTAATAGCAATAAAAAGGTTGAAATATCACTTGATTTAAAGAGTGCACTAGATTATCAGAAACTTGAGGCTCGTATTCAACGGGATATTGTAGAACTTGGAAAGAAAGATTTCAAAACGCTCCTCAAACAGCTTCTGCCTGCCCAGCTAATTGATGTTTTTATTGAACAACTTAAAATCAACCCAACAAAACCAGCTAATCAGCTTAGCGGGAATGAGAAGAAGGGTTTAGTAAATTTATTAAAGGATTTTCGTTTTGAAGTATCCAGTTATCGTGGTTGGAACGAAGCAATTGTAACTGCGGGAGGCGTATCGATAAAAGATATAAATCCAAAATCGATGGAATCGAAAATAATAAAGAACCTTTACTTCGCTGGCGAAGTAATTGATGTGGATGGGAAT
>JBPXJX010000211.1:0-3810 GCA_051715525.1 Bacteroidales bacterium | reverse complement strand
TATAAATATCAAATGCCCGGCGAAAAAGAATCTCCAATTGAAGAACTCTTGATCTATAATATGGTTAAGGATACCATGATTAAGGTTGATGTTAAAGCATTTAAAGATCAAAACCTTTCTATTCTTCGACACCCAAGCCTTGCAAAGGAACGTGACGATGATTATGTAGCTTCAAAATGGTTATCGAAAACAAACGATAAACTATACTTCTCGCGCATTTCAAGAGATTTAAAACGTGCTGATATTTGCATTGCAGATCCTGTATCAGGTAAAGTTACAGTTCTAATTGAAGAGCGGTTAAACATCTATATCGATTTAAACGATCTTGGTTTTGTTAACAATGGGAAAGAGCTAATTCATTGGTCGGAGCGCGATGGCTGGGGACATTTCTACCTATACGATGCCAACGGAAAACTTAAAAACCAGATTACATCAGGTCCATACCATTGCGAAAGCATCGAGGGAATTGATGAAGTTAGCAGAGTTCTATACTTCACAGCTAATGGATTAGAACCCAATGAAGATCCTTACTATCTGCATTTATACAGAATCAATTTTGATGGTACTGGCTTAAAGCTTTTAAATAAAGGTAATTACAACCATAGCGTAAGCGTTTCGGACTCATACAAATTCTTTGTAAACAACTTTTCACGAGTAAATACTGCTCCAGAGGCATACCTAATGGATAATCTTGGCAACAAGATTATGAACCTTGAAAAAACAGATCTTTCGCTTCTTTTCCAAGCTGGATATAAATTTCCAGAACCATTCATGGTTAAAGCAGCCGATGGAATTACGGATATATATGGAGTAATGTATAAACCATTCGATTTTGACTCAACCAAATCGTATCCAATTATAGAATATGTTTACCCTGGGCCACAAACCGAAGCGGTAGATAAATCGTTCTCAAAGCGAATGGATAGAACCGATAGGCTGGCTCAATTTGGTTTTATTGTTGTAACTCTAGGCAATAGAGGTGGTCACCCAGCGCGTTCAAAATGGTACCATAGCTATGGATACAATAATCTTAGAAATTATGGCCTTGCTGATAAAAAAACGGCTGCCGAGCAGCTAGCCGATAGGCACAAGTATATTGATATTAATAGGGTTGGGATTCACGGTCACTCTGGTGGTGGATTTATGTCAACTGCAGCAATGCTTGCTTACCCCGATTTCTTTAAGGTAGCAGTATCAAATGCAGGAAACCACGACAACAGTATTTATAACCGTTGGTGGAGCGAGAAGCATCATGGTATTAAAGAGATTGCCGATACAAGCGGAAACGTAAAATTTGTATATGACATCGAAAAAAACCAGCAGATTGCTAAAAACCTTAAGGGTCATTTACTTTTAACAACTGGCGAGATTGATGATAACGTTCATCCGGGCAATACGCTAAGAGTTGTAAATGCTTTAGTAAAAGCTAACAAGCGCTTCGATTTCTTTATGTACCCAGGTCAACGCCATGGTTATGGCGACATGATGGAATACCATTTTTGGAAAACGGGCGATTATTTTTGCAGATACCTAATTGGCGATTACTCGCAAAGCGTTGATAATATTGAGATGGATAAGGATAACGAGTTAAGATAAAATACTTACTCAAATACGAGAACCCGAACTACAAAATGGTTCGGGTTTTTTAGTGATTTTATCCTCATATGTCATAAATCTCGTCATTGCGAGTGAAACGAAGCAATCCATTAGCAAAAATTAAGATTGCTTCGCAAAGAACGCTCGCAATGACGACCCTTACAATAAGAGATTAATACTACAAAGGCTGCCCATTGGGTAGCCTTTTTTTTTATTCCAACAACAAAAAGTAACAATTTCACATCCTTTCCTATTAAACAAAAAAATACAACAAAATGATTTTTAAATATATAACACTACATTATGGTATCAAATAATTTGGAAACACTCAAATTGGTGTAAAGTGAAAAGTATTCATATACACCCAATTTATAAATAACTTTTGGTTTAAACATAAAGTAATTAGCAGAGATACTTTCTAAAATAATGTATAAGAAAAAAATTATGGAGTTATCCGAAAATCCATTAAAGAGTAGGAGGTAATTAATAAACACACTTTATGAAAACAACCTTAAAGTTCATCATTTATCCTTTTGAGTTGATCTACCGACTCATACGGTGGATCATTGATCATATCATTACTCATCCTAATGTAACGCTGGATATTTCATCCGATCCTTACTTCGTAGGATCGTATACGAAGTTTAAAGTCAAAACAAGCAACATAAGTTTTGACGAACTCAACTTCAATATCGTGGAAGGAGCTCCTGCCGGCTATATTTCCTATTGCAGAGATTCTGAATTCGACATCAACCATCCGGATATTATGGTTTGTTTTGGCTTCCTGCCAGGGAACTACCACTTGGAGGTAAAAAAGAAAACAGACGGAAGTGTTCTAAAAACTTTCAATTATTCAGTGGGTCTAAAATGGGCTGATGAAAAAACAGGACCGGGCTTATCTTTTACCGGAATCTCTGAGAATATCAGCTTTAATCCCACTTGGGGAGGAGGACCGTCAACCCCACAAAACCTTAATATAGTACCTGCATCAGGTACTCGAAGAATAGCTATATTCCTCATCGATTTTTCTGATGCACGATATCCTACCGATGTGCCAACACTTACCGCCATCCGCGATCGTTGGATGAATGAAGTAATCAACGGAGTAAATATTGGTGGTCGTTTGGAAAGCTCACGTATCTGGTTTCGTGAAGTATCCTATAATACCTTCGATATCTCTGCCACAATGGTTGGCCCAGTAAACATGCCTAACACATGGAGCAGCTATTTTAACAACGATGGCTCACCAAAAGGAGCTTTCTGGCAAGCGGCTGTTACCGAATGTGACAGCTCTGTTAATTATGATGATTTCGATAACCTCATTTTTGTTTCTGAATTCTATACTGATGCAGCGGGTAGTGTATTTAACGCTTGGCCTTACGGCGGTGCAGGTACATTTTCTACGGCAGAAGGAGACAAGAATCTAGGTGTAATATCTATGCCAAGAGAATGGGGTGCATCCTTTCGTCCTGGTCGCACGGTTCGATCTACGGTCATACATGAGATGGGTCATAGCCTTGGCCTAGGTGATCAATACACCCCCGAAACAGGAAGGAATCCCGGTAACTGGGAAACGATGGATGCAGAAACCAACCTGCCGCATTTCTCTATTGCTCACCGCATGATGCTTGGATGGGTTCAGGAATCATGGCTGAAGCTCTATAATTTTGCCAATGGAGGTGGGGGTGTTGTTAATGACACTATTAGCCTCAGTCCAATAGAGAGAGGCGCGCCCCCAGCTGGCCAAAGTACAGGTATTGAAATTCGTGTTGCTGACGGAATAAATTATTATGCTGAATACCGCGCTCCGCAATCAACACAGATTGGTGACAGGGCATTAGATGTACCCAATGCTGTACTTGTCACTGATGTTGATTCCACACCAGGAGACGCTCCTATCAGCCGACCAGCTATTCTTCTAGTAGCTAATGATATTGATGGAGATGGAAGTGTTTTAACCGATGATATGGATTATAAAGCCACTGATAATTCCGCACCCACTTACCCAACTGATTTTAAACTGAGCGTTGATGGGATTACAGTAGATAAAGCAGATGTTACTATCCAATATGGAATAAACAGCAAACCCGATCCTTCTATCAGGCCTTGGCCTGCCAGTGCTGAGCGACAATGGCAGAGTCCGGATATCGAAGTTCAGAATGCCAGGAACCTAACCGATCCTGACAATTGGTTTAACGTCCCATGGGCTGGTAA
>JBPXJX010000210.1:0-2954 GCA_051715525.1 Bacteroidales bacterium | reverse complement strand
ACCTGGATCGATATAATCATTGCCCCAATCGTTACCAAAAAAATGCTGAAATCCTGTGCTTATACCAACGCCTATCTTCTCGGCAAATACATACTTCACGCTTGCCTCTGTGCCCACACCTGCTACAAAATAATCAGCCATATTTCCTGTTGGGTAAACACCGACCACACCAATCTTAGTGTTAAACTGAGCCATTGAAGATATTCCGAATGATGAAAAGAGTAATAGGAATAAAAGTTTTTTCATTTTTGCAGTCTTTAAAATTGTTAATATTCTACTTCTTTTGAAGTAAAAATACTACAACCACTTAATGAAATTTTGTGAGATGTGTAATTGTAATAAACCGTTTTATATTCGTAAGAACCGAATATATAATTGTTTTAGAGTAAGAAAATATTTTTCACCTAGAACTTAAAATCACTTTATGTAGTTTGGGATTACGACAAGCCATTAAGAACCTCTAAAAGAGCATCTTTTTTTCGAATCGATACAGGTATTAATGAACCATTTTTCATTACCAATGTTCCACCATCAAGTTTATGAAACCGCTCAATGTGAGTCAGATTAACTAAATGACATTGATGTGAACGAAAAAAACCTTGATCAGTAAGCATTTCGTCGTATTTCTTTAGGTTTGTCGAAACGGTTATTTTCCTTCCAGATAAAAGGAAAAAATGAGAATATGCTCCATCCGATTGAATGCTAACAATATCTTTTGTTGAAACAATAAAAATATCCTCTAGCGTTTTTAATATAATCTTTTTCCCTTCTGTAAACTGAGCTTGAAGATTTGCTATTAATACATCAAGCCTTATATCCAAACTCTTTTTCATTTCAACTTGCTTCACCTTTTCAATGGCTTCAAGCAACTCATCAACAGCAATTGGTTTAAGAAGGAAATCTGTTGCACTAAATCGAAAGGCTTGTACAGCATATTGATTGAAGGCAGTAACAAAAATCACTGAGAAATTAACAGGTTTATACTTTTTAATAATATCAAACCCCGAACCGTCGGGGAGGTCGATATCCATAAATACAAGTTCAGGGCTAAGTTTATCAATTAGCAAAGTTGCTTCCGCAACATTTTTTGCCCTCCCAATAATACTCAGTTGAGAAGCATGTTTCGCAAGCAAACCTAAAAGCATATCAAAAGATGAATCCTCATCCTCAACAATAAGCGTCTTCATTATATTTTAACCTGAATTGGAATTCTCATTTTAACCAAAGTGCCCATTCTGCCTAAGGCAGATAAATCCTCGATTGTAAAAGAGGCCTTCAATCTTGAATTTTTTGACAATAAAGCAAGTCGTTCACGCGTAATTTCCAATGCGAGCGACTTGTGCTCAATTTCTGAATAACCCGTTGATGTCTGTTTTATTCCTACCCCGTTATCCTCGACATCACAACAAATATAAGAATTTTCCATTCTAAAGCGTATTGTAAGATGTCCACCAACATTAGAACGCAAAAGACCATGTTCAATGGCATTCTCAACAAAGGGCTGAGTAATCATTGGAGGTATTTCGAACTCTAAAAACGCAGGGTCATCTGGCAGCTCAATAGAGTATGTAAAGTTATCGGTAAACCTTATCCTTTGCATTTCGATATATAACTCTATTGTTTCAATCTCCCTTTCAATACTAATTACGTTAAACCTTGAGTTTTCAAGAATCAATCGAATCAATCGACTAAATTTACCTATATGCCCGCTCACGACTTCAGATGGCTGCTTATTAAGGATAGATTGAATAGAAACTAATGAATTAAAAATAAAGTGAGGGTTCATTTGTGATCGTAATAACTTATGTTCGAGAATTTGCGACTCCACCCTTGATTTCTGTTTATGTTGATAAAACAAGACCATTGAAAACATCAAAATAACTACCGCCATTACAGACAAAAAGGTGATTATCAGATTGCTATTTCTCAAACGTAGCTGGTTTGCTGTATTCTGAGCATCTAATAAGTTAATTTTTACTTGTTTAGCCTCAGATTGATATACAGCTTCAAGTTCACCAATTTGCCTCGACTTTGCCTCATTAAAAAGACTATCATTAATATTTACCGCCTTATTTTTAAACGATAACGCTCTCTCAAAATCGTGACTATTACTATAATATCTCGAAAGCCAGCTATAGCTGTCAGCAATTATCCTCGACATATTATTCGCATTGGCAACATCAAGCGCTTTTTTGATATACTCCTTTGCCAAAGAATTATTACCTCTAACCAGCTCTAAGTTTGCAAGATGCACATACGTTTGTGCCAAAAGATAATCTTCAACAAACGATTTATTGCGTGTTACAACTCGATTGAGATAGTAAAAAGCGCTATCAGTCTGTTTCTGTAATAATTTAACATATCCGATATTGCTTAAAAACATGGAGACCATAAGTTGATCGTTTGCCTTATAAGAGTAGTTGATACCACATTTAAAACACGATAAAGCCTTATCGAGCTGATTTTTCTTTATATAAACCTCCCCTAAATTATTCGTTGCTCTGCCTCTTTGAACATCAGTTTTGGAAAAAGTTAAAGCTTTGTATAAATAATTTTCTGCAATACTATATTCATTATTATCAAAATGAATGAAAGATAGATTAATACTAGAATTTGAAATATTGATTGAATCATTTATTGACTCAGCGTACTTCAATGACATTGTTAAATAATGTTTAGCTTGTAAATATCGAGACATTACCATATAACAAGCACCAATCCCTGATCTTACTCTACTTAAACTTACCGAATCGTTTACTTCTGCAAATAATTTCTGTGCTTCAAGATAATTTGTAAGTGATACTTTAACGTTCGATTTCATTTGATTTGCAACACCTAAAAAATGAAAATATGAAGCTTTTAACAGTTTATCTGTGGTTGTTTCATAATAAAGGTGGTATGGATTGATTATTTTTTCGGCTGAATCAGGATTTGATGTTATGGCTTTAAATGCG
>JBPXJX010000209.1:0-4868 GCA_051715525.1 Bacteroidales bacterium | reverse complement strand
CGAGAATATTGAAAGGGTGTTAGATTAGAGCGGTAATAGGTTAATCTTAATTTGTCAAACACTTTTAGTGCTCTAAAAATGCGAGTATTGCATTAATAAATTCTTTTGGCTTTTCGGCGTGTACCCAATGACCTGCCCCTTCAATCTTAGCTAATGATGAATTTGTGAAGTATTTACTAAGCCTTTCTTCTCTTTCGGTTGGAATATAATTCGATAGGTTTCCCTTAATAAATAGTGTTCGAACTTCACTTTGTTTGTCTGATGAAACTATGCCTTCCATCATGTTTTTGATATTGTCCGAAATAGCCGAAGTATTTAGCTTCCAGCTAAAGGAGCCATCATTCTCTCTTTTTAGATTTTTTAGAAGGAATTGTCGAACCATTTCTCCTTTTACCCACTGCGCAAGTAACTCATCCGCCTCGTTTCTCGATTTTAGGTTATTTAATGGGATTGACTTCAGTCCTTCAATTATCTTTTTATGCTCCGATACAATTTGAGCCGATTGCTCATTGCCTTCGAGGTGACTCCAAGGCGCAATGTCTACAACTACTAGGGAAGATATTCGCTCAGGGTGCTCAAAAGCAAAATGCATTGCAACCTTACCTCCCATGGAGTGACCAATTATATCGACTTTTTCAAGCTTTAACTCATCTAAAAGTTCGAGCAGGTCGTCTGCCATTAGCGTGTAGCTGTGTTCTTCGCTATGTGGGCTTTGCCCATGGTTCCGCTGGTCAACATTTATAACCCTAAAATGCCTCTCAAGTTCCTTTACAATGCTTACCCAATTATCGGATGCACCATATAACCCATGGAGAATAATTAAAGGATTACCCTTTCCCGATTCGCGGTAGAAGAGTTTCACTTATCTAAGCTGTTGAAGATACATTTGAATTGTATTCTCAAGTCCAAAGTAAAGCGCATCGGCAATTAGCGCATGCCCAATGGAAACCTCGACTAGATTTGGGATGTTTTGATTAAAGAATTTGAGGTTCTCAAGGCTTAAGTCGTGCCCTGCATTTAGTTCAAGTCCAACTATTTTAGCAACTTCAGCTGCTTTTACGAAAGGCTCAATGGCTTTATCGCGATTTTCGAGATAGTGGGTAGCGTAAGACTCGGTATAAAGTTCAATTCTATCGGTCAATGTACCTGCTGCATGCTTTACCATTTCTGGGTTCGGATCAACAAATATCGAGGTTCTAATACCTTTCGCTTTAAAAATAGCGATTACCTTTTGTAAATACTCTTTATTATTAATGGTATCCCATCCAGCATTTGATGTGATTGCTCCTGGAGGATCAGGAACAAGCGTAACTTGATGAGGTATAATGCTTAATACAAGATCGATAAACGATTCTGTTGGGTTTCCCTCAATGTTAAACTCTGTAGTAATTATGGGTTTGATATCTCTTGCATCCTGATATCTTATATGTCGCTCATCGGGACGAGGGTGAACGGTGATGCCTTCTGCACCAAAACGTTGACAATCGATGGCTGTTTTTAGAACATTAGGGATATTACCTCCTCGGGCATTCCTGAGAGTGGCAATTTTATTAATATTTACGCTTAAGCGGGTCATAATGCCAAATTTTCGAGTTACATTTGTGCAAATGTAGTAGTTTTTCCAAACGCTTTAAGGCTATGATAGCAAAAGATATGATATCAGAAATAATTCCATCTCTGAAAACTTCAGACACTGGGATTACTGCTTTAAATTGGATGGATGTTTTTAAGGTGATGCACCTTCCGATTGTAAATGACAAGGAGTTCTTGGGCCTTATCTCCGAGGTTGATATTTATGATATGAATATGCCTGAGGAGCCACTAGGCAACCATCCACTATCATTGTTTATGCCATACGTACTGGAACATCAGCATGTATTTGAAATTATGGAAGTGGTGTCTAGGCTTAAGTTATCACTGGTACCTGTGCTTGATGTTAAAAAAAACTACCTTGGAGTTATTACTATGGTTGATTTGCTTCATTACTTTGCAGAGTTATCAGCCCTTAAGAACCCTGGTGGGATTATCGTTGTTGATTTAAATAGTAACGATTACTCGATGACCCAAATTTCTCAGATTATTGAAGGTAACGATGCTAAAATTCTTAGCGCTTATATTGCTCCTCATCAGGATTCAACAAAGTTAGAACTAACATTAAAATTAAATGTAACTGACCTAACCTCAATTATTCAAACCTTTAATCGTTATAATTATAGTATAAAGGGCTCGTTTATGAAGTTTGATGATGAGGAAGATCTTCTTGATGAGCGCTATGATTTGCTCATGCGATACCTTAATACATAGATCAGTAACAATGCAAAATTCAAATTCATCAAATGGAGGTAAGATTGTAATTGCCATTTATGGTAAATACCTTGAAGTTCCATTTATGAATGATTTGATTGTTCTTCTCGAAATTCTCGATAAACCTCAAATTGATTTAGTTGTTTACGCTCCTTTTTACGATTATCTAATTGCTGAGTTTAACATTAAAATAAACGCAAAAGCAGTTTATCGTACTTCAAACGAAGTTAAGCATTTAGCCAACTATATGCTTAGCTTGGGGGGCGATGGAACTTTCCTTGACTCAGTAGCATATGTTGAAGATTCAAATATCCCAGTGCTAGGAATAAATTTTGGTAGACTTGGATTTTTAGCAAACATATCAACCGAAGATGTTGATGATGCTATCCATATGCTATTAAAGGGTGATTTTAATATTGAAAAACGCTCACTGATTCAAGTTGTTACAAGCAATAACCCGTTTGTTAACTTTCCTTATGGGTTAAACGATTTCACATTACAGAAAAAAGGAACAACAATGATAACTGTGAATGCATTTATCGATGATGAGTTTCTTTGTACATATTGGGCTGATGGTTTAATCGTGGCTACACCAACAGGTTCAACGGCTTACTCGCTAAGTGTAGGAGGACCGATCCTTAGCCCTAAACTATCATCGATGGTAATTTCAGCTATTGCGCCTCATAACCTTACTGTTCGACCTTTTGTAATTCCTGATTCATGCAATTTACGACTAGAGGCTACTAGCCGTTCAGGTGATGTTTTGGTATCTCTCGATTCGCATTCATTTACCCTGAATTTACCGTTGGTTGTAGAACTTAAAAAGGCACCATTCCACTTAGGAGTTGTTAATCTTAATGGATCTAATTTTTATAAAACCCTTAGAAACAAATTACTTTGGGGTGCCGATAAGCGAAACTAGTTGTTTTTAAAGCACAATTAATGGCTAACTAATTCGTTTGTTTTGTGTTTATTGGTTATAATAAAATGCATTTTATATATTTGCGGTATTGAAAAAAATTGAATGAAACGAATTGTCCTTATATCTATAGTTGTTTTTATTTCTCTTTCATCATATTCACAATCATGGAAGGTGAGGCGATTTGAAGTTTGGGGTGGACTATCTGTAATTCAATTTTATGGCGATATTGGTGGCTCGGCTTCAAAGAATACATGGTTTGGTTTAAAAGATATTAAGTTAAACTCTACTCGTCCAGGGTTTAATGTTGGGGCAAGTTATAGGCTTGAGGAGAGAATATACCTTTATGGATCTAATACTTTTGGATTCTTTTCCGCTTCAGATAAAAATTCGAGGAATAGTGGTCGTGGTTATGCATTTAATGCTATTGCTGATGAATTTTCCGTACAAGGTGTGGTTTTTTTGATGAAAGAGAGTCAAAACTACTATTACTCAATTATGAGGAAACGGGGCGGATTACGTAAAATTAATAAGCCCTTAAGCGTTTATTTCTTTGCTGGTTTAGGAGGTCTGCTTTACAAAACATTCCCTAAAGATAATTTAGTTAACACACCTCGTTTTAATAACAGCGAATTTATAGCATTAACAGCACCTGTTGGTCTTGGAGCTAAGTTGGCTTTCTCTCCTAAAGTGACATATGGCTTAGAGATTGGGGCTCGATATGTCTTTTCTGACCGATTAGATGGCTTAACAACAGAGTATTCTAAATTTAATGATCTTTACTACATTATTAATTTTAAAGTTATATATAGGTTATATAAGGGGAGAGGTTTAAAGCAAATCTTTCGATAAGTGTTTAGTCAAACCAAATGATACAAAAAGCATTTTTAATTTTCGTTTCAATTATAGTTCTTAATGATTTTTGCATTTCACAGGAACGTAAAGATGTTGGTATACAGGTTGGTGGGAGCTATTATATGGGTGATTATAATTATGGATTACCCCTATATCAACCATCAGTAGGGGTTGGGTTAATTTATCGGTATAATTTTAATAATTTCTACTCATTCCGCTTTTCTGGAAATTACGCGCAGCTTAAGGGTAATTATTCAACCTTTAACAGCTATTTACCTGGAGTAACAGGTTCGTTTTCAAAGCAACTGATTGAATCTGAGATTATTTTTGAAATGAATTTTATGTCATTTAATACTAAGCATTTAAATAAAGATAGGGTTGCTCCTTACGTCTTTTTTGGAGCAGGAGGTGCTTATATCGGTGGCGAGGTTACTCCTCAGTTACCTTTTGGTATTGGTGTGAAATACTGCCCTCGTTCAAGGATTACAATAGGATGGGAATGGCGGTTGTCCAAAACATTTACCGACAACATTGATAATTACAACAATTTTTACGATGGCTCAAAGGCCGTTTTCCATAATAACGATTGGTACTCTTTTTTTGGCCTATTTATTACTTATCGGCTTTATAATAAAAATTTTAAATGCCCTGTTTACCAATAAAAATTAATAGCAAGATATGTCGCTTTTAAATTCCATCGATAAAACAAGAATCCCAAATCATATTGCCATTATTATGGACGGTAATGGACGATGGGCAAAACAAAGGGGAACTCAAAGGATATTTGGGA
>JBPXJX010000208.1:0-4476 GCA_051715525.1 Bacteroidales bacterium | reverse complement strand
TTCCGATCTATTGCAGCAATCTGCGCAGCAACAGCTTATCTTGGACAACAAGGTTTACTAAACAGCGTGAAACATACGAGTAACGACTTATTCTACCTAAAGCAAGTTGCACCTAACTATCTGGGAGAAAAGAACTATATCAAACAACAATCAGTTACCGATGAAAATATTATTACTGCGAATGGAGTATCCCCAATAGATTTTGCTAAAGAAATATTTTTAAAACTGAATCTTTATAATGACAATAAAATTGAAAGTTGGTACCAACTCTTCAAAAATGGAATATGGAGTTATTAGATCTGAAGAAATTATTTATTATCGTAAATTCACTAAGTAATTTCTTCAATCACTATTAAATATTTAGCACTAATTATCAATTAGTTAAAGCACAAATCGATGGGATATTATATAGATTTAAAATCAATAACCTTAGATGAGTATAAGAAAAAGCTTAATAGCTCTATACTAATTCCAAGTAGAATGGTTTTAAGAGATAACATTGATGAACGATTTAACCAGTTTAAAACGCTAGGAATAAAAAATGTACATGAACTACAACTCATGCTAAAGAGCAAGCCCAAGCTGATTGAACTTGCAAAAAATCCCCTTTTTCCCGAAGAGTATTTGACTATCCTAATACGAGAGTTGAATAGCATTCAGGCAAAACCAAATAAGCTGAAAGAGTTTATCGGATTATCTACTATTACCATCGATAAACTTGAGAAAGAGGGGATAAAAGATACTCTAAAATTATTTGATAAGGTTCTAACTATAGAGAATAGAAAGGAGTTAGCCAATAAAACGGGGATAAATGAGGCTGAAATATTGAAACTAACCCAACCAGCAGATCTTTCGAGGATAAAATGGGTGGGCGCAACCTTCGCTTCAGTGCTATATGAAGCGGGTTACAATACGCTCGAAAAAGTATCAAAAGCCAATCACGAGGAGCTTCATAAAGCCATCGTTAAGCTGAATAAGGAAAAAAATCTTTACAAAGGGCATGTTGGTCTTAACGATATGAAAATATGCATACAAGCAGCAAGCGATGTTCCTTTGGAAATTGAATATTAAAAGCGCTATTATTTATTAACTAAGCATAAAAGCAATGAAAGAGATTGTAACTGATACAAAACTAATCGCATACTGCGGATTATACTGCGGTTCATGTAGCCGATACTTAAAAGAATCGTGTCCTGGGTGTAATAAGAATGAGAAAGCAACATGGTGCAAGATTCGTACTTGTAACATGGAGCATGGCTATGCCAGCTGCGCTGATTGTAAGGAATATTCCAATGCTATGGATTGTAAAAAATACAACAACTTCATGTCCAAAGTATTTGGGTTGGTTTTTAGATCGGATAGAAATGCTTGCTTAAACCTTATCCGTTTGAATGGATACGAAAAGTTCTCTATATACATGGCAGAAAATAAGCTACAGACATTTAAACGTAAATAGTAAAATTGTCTAAACTAATCCTCGATACTAAACTAATAGCACCCTGCGGTATTTACTGTGGGGCATGCTATATGTTTTTAAGGGATAAAAAGAATTGCCTTGGTTGTAGAATTGAGTCTCCTGGAAAACCAAAATATTGCGAAAAGTGTAAGATTGCTCATTGCGAAAAACGTTCACAAACTCGCTCCGGTTTTTGTTTCGATTGCGATATATTCCCCTGCTTAAGGTTAAAACAGCTCGATAAAAGGTATCGCAATAGATATTGTACAAGTCTCATTCAAAATCAGGTTGATATAAAAGAAAAAGGAGTAAAATCCTTTCTTGCCAACGAGTCCGTAAGAAGAACCTGTCCGAAATGCGGTTCTGTCGTTAGCATTCATTGGAAGAGCTGTCAAACTTGTGCAAACAAAGGAGAATAAAAAGGGGCTTAGATACTAAGCCCCTTTTTATGTTCTACTCAACTCCGAGTACTTCTTTAAATGCCTGCTTGAAAGAATCTTTAGGCAATGCTCCTTGTGCCATTTGTGGCTGTGCATCCTTCGGGATGAATAGTAGAGATGGTATGCTTCTGATTCCAAATATTGAAGCAAGTTCTTGCTCTGCTTCAGTATCCACTTTATAGATATCAAGCTTACCATCGTACTCTTTCGATAGCTCTTCAAGAATTGGGGCAACCATTTTGCATGGGCCACACCAATCGGCATAAAAATCGATTATTGCAGGACGGGTACCTTCGAACTTCCATTCTTTACTCTGTTCAAAGTTAAAGACCTTCTGCTTAAATGTTTCAAGTGTTAAGTGCTCAATCATATTCTTAATTTATTTAGTTTTCATTCATCATATCGACTTATCTATATATGTCAAATTATATACCAAAACGTAAGTTATGACATTTTGTTCGTTTTATAACAATATCTAAATATCAATAGTTGATGATTTAGCTAGTACAAATCAATAATATCAAACTTTATGCATAGCATGATTGTTAAATCGGTATTAGTTGTAATTTTGTCAGCGAATTAAAAAAGAACTGCCATTATTTTATGCAAGAACATCTTAAACATCCAATATTTAAAATAATCTCAGAGGTGGCAGATGCCGAAAATATATCGGCATACGCTATTGGTGGATATGTTCGTGATATTTTTTTAAAACGTATATCAAAGGATATTGATGTTGTTGTTATTGGTAATGGGATAGATATTGCACAAAAGGTTTCGAAGCGAGTAAAAAAATCAAAACTATCGGTATTCAAAAACTTTGGAACGGCTCAACTTAAACTCGAAGATATTGAGGTTGAATTCGTTGGAGCTCGAAAAGAGTCATATAGACTCGACTCTCGTAAACCGATTGTTGAGAATGGAACTTTAGAGGATGATCTTAAACGTCGTGATTTTACAATTAATGCCCTTGCAATAAGTTTAAATAGTAAAACTTACGGTCAACTGATGGATCATTTCAAGGGAATTAACGATTTAGAAGACCGTACTATTCGAACTCCGCTTGAACCCGATCAAACATTCTCTGATGATCCGCTTCGGATGATAAGGGCTATACGTTTTGCATCACAGCTCAATTTTAATATTGAACAAAAAACATTTGATTCTATCCGTAAGAATAGAGCCAGAATAGATATTGTTTCAAAAGAGCGAATTATTGATGAAATCAATAAAATTATGCTCTCAGCAAGGCCATCAACTGGGTTTCTACTTCTTGATCAGTCGGGGCTACTCGAGCTGATTATGCCTGATGTATTTAGATTAAAAGGGATAGAAACTAAAAATGGGCTAAGCCATAAGGATAACTTCTTGCATACTCTTCAAGTACTCGACAATGTAGCTCGTAAAACTGATAACCTTTGGTTACTGTGGTCGGCTTTGTTACACGATATAGCAAAACCCGCTACAAAACGATTCTTCCCAAAGCAGGGCTGGACTTTTCATGGGCATGAGTTTTTGGGGGCAAAAATGGTTCAGGGAATTTTCAAAGATTTAAAACTCCCATTGAACGAGAAGATGAAATACGTTCAGAAGATGGTTCAACTCCACCTTCGCCCAATTATCCTATCGCAGGAAGTGGTTACAGATTCAGCTGTTAGAAGATTGCTATTCGAAGCAGGTGACGACATTGATGATTTGATGCTACTCTGCGAAGCAGATATCACATCAAAGAACGACAATACAGTACGTAAACATCTTGCAAACTTTAAAATTGTAAGACAAAAGCTTGTTGAAATCGAGGAAAAAGATGCTGTACGCAACTTTCAACCCCCAATCACAGGTGAAATGATAATGGAAACATTTAACCTTAAACCTTGTAAGGAGATAGGAATAATTAAAACTGCAATAAAGGATGCCATTCTCGATGGGCTAATCCATAATAACTACAATGAGGCTTACCAACTTATGCTTGAAAAAGGTAGTGAGCTAAAGCTTACAATAAATAAGAAATAAGAAAGGGTTGCTAATGCAACCCTTTCTATAATTTTAGAAATGCAACTATTTTCCAAACTCAATACCCAAACATAAATAAAAGATAGGAGCATATGTAATATCAGTAACATCTTTAATACCACCAACAGGCTGAGTAATAAAACCAAATTCACCTACAACTCCAATTTTATCATTTACCTTTTTAGCGAGTTCTAATTGAAACCCAACATTCAAACCTTTGCTAGGATCATCGAAATCATCACTATTCAGGCTATTGTAGCCAATTGCAAGACCAGGTCTTATCTGCATTCCACTAGCTAAGGTAAAGCGTGGTTTAATTGTTCCACCAAATGAAAAGAGGTTACCTTTAGATTCTGAATCTTTAATGCCTATAGGGGTATACAAAGCATATACTCCCATAGAGAATTTTGGCATGAGTATACCATCTAAATCTGCTTTAAAGAAAGGAGAAGTTTTTGAGTCAAGAGTCATATCAAAATCAGAGACTTCAATATTATCGTTACTTGACATTAGAAGTCCGCCTTTGAAATTTAATGTGAAGGAAGATGGAGCCTCTTGCGAATAAGC
>JBPXJX010000207.1:0-5126 GCA_051715525.1 Bacteroidales bacterium | reverse complement strand
TTGCTAAATAATCGTAATAGGTAAGTGTTCCATTATTAGTTCCACCATTGAATGAGAATTTGATAACAATTTTGTCGGTTTGAGCTGGATCTACTTTTTGCCAAACTCCATCAATTTTCTCCCATGTACCAATGTTTTCAGTAAAGTTAAAGTAAATATAATCTGGGCCATAACCACCTTTGCTTTCAGCAATTTGTTCAGAAACTTTTAATGGATCTTGATGATTGAAGTTGACATTTGCAGATTTCATTGGGGTACTAAAAGGAAGACCTAGACTATAAACGGCATCCTGGGCCAACATTCCTTGTGAGGTAAGTACCTCATCCTTAACTGTATTGAAATCGTTATCGGCTGTGCTTATGGCTACTTGAGCCTCTTCAGCGCTTAAAGGACCGCTGTTATCTTTTTTGCACATGGCAAAAATGATAATGCTTACTATGGTAAGCAATGCAAGAATTTGTCTTGTTTTCATATAGAAGTTTTTTGTTATGGGTTTAATTCATATCACTAAAACTCCTTTTCAAATTATAACAATTTTAAGGGGGATGTCAATTTTAAAGACTTAATATTGATTAATTTAGAAAAAAAAAGCGTGATTCAATCACGCTTTTTTTTAAAAAATAAGAGTTTACTTCATCATAAATCCAAACAGCAATAGCATCATAAGTTCTTCCATTATATTACCAAGTCTGAATGATAATGAGTTTTCATCGTTATCATTTCCAAGTTTATCTGAAACTTTTTCTTCTGAACCATCACTATATACAAAGTAAGGAATATACTCATTGCCCTCTGATTTGAAAATTACATCAGCAACTTTATACCCATCAGTTGTCCATACACTAATAGTTGTGTAATCGCCAGGGTTTCCTTCTTCATTTGAGTTTTGATCCATATCGATATTGTATTCTACCACAATATTTAATATAGTAACCTTAATGTTCATAATGACTGAGGATTTACTCGTTATTGCAGTTGCTTCCTCAGCGAAAATAGTAGTATTATCTTTCTTGAAAATAAAATCGAAAGATATTGTTAGTGAACTAGTTGATGCAGAAAAGGATACTGATTCGGTCTGACTAAAATTGCCTAAAGTATGAATTAGCGATATGCTTGCAGAAGTTGCACTTCTATTTGCAGTATACTCCCAAGTATAAATAGGTGTTTGTTGACCAGATATTTCCGCTTTAAATTTAAGGTGGCTAATGTAAGGTGTAGAATTAAACTCCTTTGTTTGATACTCATTGTAGGTTAAAGTAGCAGTACCTCCTCTAAAAGGGAAAATTAGTACAATTGCATTAGCTGGTTCTGATGAAGTTTTGCTCCATCCATCACTGTAGGTATATGTACCAACATTGTCAATGAAGTTAAAATCAATGAAAGGACCACCTTCTTCATAATTTTTTGAAAGTTCTGGTTTAATAATCTTCAGGTAATCAGCTTTAAATTTTTTTGAAGTTGATGGAGATTTTAGAGGAGTCTCCATATCAAAAGGAAGTCCAATTTGCCCCAACTCTTCCTGAACTAATATTGCATCAGTCGAATTAAATTCGTTATTAAGGCTAGCGAAACCTGTATTTAAGGTTTCAAGAGCTTTTGTAGCCTCTTCTTTTGTTAAAGTAGGGGTTTCATCCTTTTTGCATGAAGCAAAAATGAAAATGCCTGCAAAGGCAAGTAGCATTAATAAGTTTTTTGTTCTCATTTGTTTTTTAGTTTGGTTTAATAATAAAAATTTGTGTTTCACTATTGTTTTAATTTAAAGTAATGCTTTATACTTAAGTCATTTTTTTCTTAAAACTTTGATTATACATATTATTAGAATGAAACTAAAACCTTATAAATTGAAAGAATATATTCTAATCCCATTCTTGTATGCTAAGTTAATTTTTATTTAAGATTTTTTGTTACCTATTTGACCATAACAAATTGCTTGCCAAGATTAATTAAAGAAGAATAATCGTAATTTGAGTATTTGTGAAAATATAAATTAACTGTTATTTATTACCTTAATTCTAGAGGTTTGCATGGTTTTCTTTATTATTTGTTGTAAAGTTTGTGGGTTTTCTATAGGTAATATAGGTTGGGCTAAGTATAAATCAAAAGAGGCTACCCTTTGTGGATAGCCTCTTTTTGTGACTCCGGAGGGATTCAAACCCCCAACCTTCTGATCCGTAGTCAGATGCACTATTCAGTTATGCTACGGAGCCTTATTGCGGGTGCAAAGGTAGATATCTTTTTGAATTTCGCAATGATTTAACAAAAAAATCCCTCGAATTTTCGAGGGATTTTAATTTTATTGTTCAACCTTTTGTTTTTTCTCTTTAATACGAGCTTTCTTACCGGTTAAATCGCGTAGATAGTAAATTCTTGCTCTGCGTACTTTACCCTTTTTATTTACCTCAATTTGGTCAATAAATGGAGAGTTTAATGGGAATATTCTTTCAACGCCTACACCACCAGATATCTTACGAACTGTAAAACTTTCGGTTGCGCCGCTACCTTTACGTTGGATTACAACACCACGATAGTTCTGAATTCTTTCCTTGTTACCTTCGATAATCTTGTAGTGCACAGTTATTGTATCACCACTTCTGAATTCTGGAAATTCTTTAGCTTCAATCGCGAAAGAATTCTCTGCTACTTTAATTAAATCCATTGTTGTTTTTTTATTTGTTTGTTCCACTAATACGCAGTGTTACAGGCTCCTATGTCCATGTTAGGGAATGCGCATGATTTTAGGCCGCAAAAATATGTAAAAAAATCATAACTAGCACTATAGCTTTTAAAAAAATCGAATAAAAAAAGAGGCTTATTAAAATCAAGCCTCTTTCTTCGCTTTTAATTTCTACTTTTTCTGTTCTGGTTGTTCTAGTTTAGTGCCTGTTGCATCAATAACATTCTTTTTCCACCAATCTGGGTACTGAGGATTGCTGACATGTTCAGGGCACAAATTGTACTTATTGTACTTAAAAATACCATTCTCTTCCTGCTTTACATTACCATCAATAAACTTGATTAATAAAAATTGGAAAAGTTTTTCCCAGCGATTTACAACGTAATTTCCAGTATTTACTGAATAATCTGTTAAATATTGTAAGGCTTTTTTAGGATCATTCTGATAAAGTTCTTTTGCCGTATTATCAACGAGCTGAGTATTTGAAATGAAACGAGTTTCAAGTTCGTTTTGAACTTTTGCTACCTCAGCATGCATTAAATCATACCTTAAATAGCTAAAGTTTGTAACTTTGTTAAATGTCCAGAATGCGCAGTTATCGCAATAAGTAAGCATATCTCCTTTGCCTTCAGCATATGATTCGGGTACGCTAGTAATGCCACAATATGCTGGGAAATAAACAGTAGAGGCAGCATCGTCAACGCCAAACCAATGGATACCACCTATTGGATCTGGTAACCAGTTACGCATTTGGGATACAAAGGAGAAACCAGTTTGTTGGGTTGCTGTAGCGCGTTCATGAACATAATCTTTACCTTCATACTTCCAGGTCATAGGACGCCAGCGGTAGGGTAGAGCATGTGGCCCAGCACCAGGATCTTTGCTCATATCAAGTTCTGTGCCTTCAAGGTGATCGCGCATATAGTTCATCATATCATGAACTGATATTTTTTTATCGGGTTTTATGTAAAGAGGCATTCTTTTAGTCAGGTTAATACCTTTTGCGTAATCGAAATATTCCCACATCGATTGATTTACTGATTTAAAGAAAGCCCAAACACGTGCTTCGCAGAAACGAGCTCCACCAAAATCGAGAGGAGCATAGGTGTCTGAAAAGCTAAATTCTTCATTCTTGCCAGTAAAGTAACCCTTTTTACGAGCAAATTCGATTACATCATGTGCGTAAACAAATTCGACTGACGATGTATATATTTTATCAAGGTTCTTTGAACTTATGGATGTTGTCCCGTTTTCGGCAGGGAAAGTGGTAATTCGAGGATGGTTAGCATGTCCTGAAACACAACCATCGGGAATACGAACAGCAACCCAAACAGCTCCCTTATTGGCATTGTATGTTTTTTTTGTCTTTTTATCTGTTTTCATTTCAATACCCTTGCTAATCATTTCAAAAATCCATGCTGCATTTGGATCAACAACAGAGAATGATTCGCCACTACTATAATAGCCATAGTTTTCAACAAGTTCGGCCATTATTTTTATTGCTTCTCGTGCAGTTTTTGCACGTTGAAGGGCAGTATATATTAAAGAACCATAATCAACTAACGCTGTTGAATCGATTAATTCTTCTCTTCCTCCAAAAGTAGTTTCTCCAATTGAAACTTGATGTTCATTCATGTTGCCAACTACTGAGTAGGTGTGACTTACCTGAGGAATATCACCAAGATATTTTCCGGTATCCCATTCGTTAATTTTTAAAAGTGCCCCTGCAGGATAATCTTTTGCTGGACGAAAGTAGAGCTCACCAAAAAGATAGTGAGAGTCTGCCGCATAAGTTAAAAAGGTTGAACCATCTACCGATGCACCTTTTGTTACTAAATAGTTTGTACACGCTTGACTTGGTGATGCAAGCATGAACATAACTGCAGAAAGTGATAAAATGCTTAAAAACTTTTTCTTCATATTTAATGGTTTGTTTAGTTATCTGTTTCGACAAAAATATACATTATTGGTTTATTGCAACTTATCATTTAATGGTATAAACTTCCTGATATTGAATCAGTTTTTGCACCTGTTACAGAGGCTAAAGCATTTACTTTACTTTTTATATATAGTACACCTAAGAACCCAAATATCAACGCCTCCTTAAAGTCAATAATATTCCTATTGGGAATTACAATTAAATGGTTAGACTTGTTTTGAAGCAAATGGATTAAATGACTATTGTGAGCACCTCCACCAGTTACTAAAACAGTTTTGCCTTTAATTTTGTTTGTAATAGATGCGATTTGAGTAGAAATGTGTTCGTAAAGGGTGCAAAGTTTATCCTCTGAAGAGATTTCGTATTCACTTGTAATTGGCAAGAGTATTTCCTCAACCCATTCACGTCCAAGCGATTTAGGATTTGATTTTTTATAAAACTCTAAAGCATTTAATTTAAAAAGGAGTTCATCATGAACTCTTCCTTTTTTACCGATTTCACCATCTTTATCAA
>JBPXJX010000206.1:0-7058 GCA_051715525.1 Bacteroidales bacterium | reverse complement strand
TAACTAACGCCTACTTATCCTCAGGATACTCAACCCTCGAATGGTATATGTTTTGAAGTTTTCGTTTAAACACCGATTTAATTGTTGTAATATCCTTAAACGTAATATTGGCATCATTAAACTGACCATCCTCCTGCAATGAGTCGATTATGGATTCAACCAGTTCGTCTATTGATTGGGGCGTAATCTTTTTAAAACTTCGCGAAGCTGCTTCAACTGAGTCAGCCATCATCAAAAGGGCTGTTTCACGAGTATTTGGACGAGGTCCTGGGTAAATAAACTTTAAATCATCTTCAACCGTTTCGGTAAATTTATCCTTGTGTAGCCTATAGAAATACTTGACTTTATTGGTTCCATGATGCATCTTTATAAAGTCGATTAGCTGATCAGGTAATTTATTCTTTCGGGCAATTTGTACCCCTTCTGTAACGTGCTTTATAATAATTGCGGCGCTCTCCTCATAATCGATATTCTGATGTGGGTTAAAATCAGCAGGTTGATTCTCGATAAAGTAAAAAGGGTTATTCATCTTCCCAATATCGTGATATAGAGCGCCCGCCCGAACAAGCAATGGGTTTGCAGCAATTTTATAAGCAGCTGCCTCTGCTAAATTTGCAACTTGTAACGAGTGCTGAAAAGTTCCAGGAGCCACTTCGGCAAGCTTCCTTAATAAATCCTGATTTGTATCAGATAGTTCCATTAATGTTGCATCCGATAAAAATCCAAATACCTTCTCAATTAAATAAACCAACTGGTATAAAGCAAGCAATAGCAATGCGTTTACAGCAAACCAAGCCAACGTAAACCAATTTAACATTGAAAGGGTTCCATCCTGAACTATTACCAAGCTAAGGTATACAGCTAAATAAGATAAAAGAACTAACGAAACGGTATAGAATAAATTTCCGCTTCGGTAAAGGTTCGTTAAGCTGGCAATAGCCACAACACCTGCAACAAAGTTAATCAGTACAAACTCATACCCATTGGGTGCAAAAAAGCCAATCAGAAAAATAGTGACTAGATGAATGAATAATGCCAATCGAGCATCGTAAAATGCTCTGATAAATATTGGAACAATAGCAAATGGAACTACATAAAGGCTTATTGAATTGCTACGCAAAACGAATGATGATAGAAGAACAATAAGCGAAATAAGCAATAGAATGAATAGTATTTTAGAATCATCATGAAGGATCTCTGTTCTAAAATTTAGCAAAAACAAGTAGAGCATAAAAAAAAGAATTGCCACAATCAGAGCCTGACCAATAATAATCATAAAACGATTATCCTGTCCCATCCTTTGTTCATACTCCCTTTCAAGGGATTCAAGCACCTGATACTTATCCCCTTTTATAACCTCATCGTGCGAAATTACACGCTCTCCTGATTGTACCATCCCTTTTGTAAGCGAGATGTTAGCAAGAATATCTCTTTTAACCTTCTCGGTAGTTTTCTCATCGTACAAAAGATTGGCATGAATTATCTTTTGAAAGTTGAAACTTTGCCAAAACTGAAGCATCGTCTGATTATCGGTTTCTGCTTCCTTTAAAACTTGTTGTTGAATATAGTCTATAGCCTTTGGAAGGGTTAAAACATCGCCAATTTCTGTATCAATGGCCTTATTGTTTACTAAAAGAGTAACGCTAATAGAGGTTTGCGAAGAAACAGATAACAAATCCACCGGATCTACAACTCCTTTTACATAAACAAATTTGAGTAATCTTTTTACCAGCTGCTCATATTTTGCTTTTTGAAAAATAAGCTTCTGATTGGTTGTTACATTTTCGCTGACAGATTTCTGAAACTTTGCTAAATTCCTTTGTTGAAAAGAGTTCCATTCTTTTGAAAAATCAACCTGGAATTGTGTCTCAACCGATTGAAAAACACTGTTATCGAGGTTAAAATAGGGCTTAAAGTCTTTTAATATCTGATTCCGTTCATCAAAAAGTTCGGCTTCAGTTTTATAAATAGGAAAATCAAAAGGAGCAATAAGGTCCTCGTGCATCCATGGTTTTCCTTTTTGGAACTCATACTTAAATCTACCCTGGCGAGGCAAAAAAGCTACAATTAGCACAATTGCAATTAGAAAGTAGAGCGAGCGGAATATCCCTCGATAGTATATCTGAAAAAACCTGATTATCTTTTTCATTATAAAAACTATATAGATAAAAGTTCAGCTGTTGAATAGCAAATGTAACAACTTTTTCATTCAAATTGTTTTCTTAAATAGGTTGTACTATTTGTCTATATGTTTTGATAACTACAACAAACAGCCTACATTTTAATAGTTATAACATCTTTTTAATCGTTTCAAATTTCAAAAAGACCAATGATGTTTGTATTTTTACACTATTACAAATTACAAAAGAAATGATTACAGGAATCGTGAATCAAAGTTTAGCCGCGGTAAGGCGCGAGCCATCGGAAAGTAGCGAAATGATAAATCAACTCCTTTTTGGCGAAACATTTACAATCCTCGAATCATACAATAGTTGGCTTAGAATAATCAGTACGTTCGATAACTACGAAGGTTGGATAGATGTAAAATTAACAACCTCCATTCCTGACGATTTGATTTCAAACCACGGCAAACCAAAAACGCCTAACACCCTTTTTACTGCAAAAAAAAGCGGCAGCAAACACCCAATTAGGCTTTGCCCCGGATCATCGATTTACGGGTATGAAAACGGTCGTTTTTTAGCAGGTAGCAGCACCTATGAATGCATTGACAATCCGTTTTCAGAAACCAACGATAACTTAAACGATGAAATTGTTCGTTTAGCTAAACAATTCATAAACTCGCCATACCTTTGGGGAGGACGCTCACCCTATGGAATCGATTGCTCAGGGCTTTCACAAATAGTTTATAAAATGATTGGTTTGCACATTCCTCGTGATGCTGGGCAGCAAGTCAAAATTGGTGAAACAGTTAACTTCATTAACATGGTTCAGCCTGGTGATTTAGCTTTCTTTGATAACAGCGAAGAAATAATCACACATGTGGGAATTATTATTGACAATAGTCGAATAATTCACAGCTCGGGTTTTGTAAAAATAGAAAATCTCGATCATCAGGGAATTTTTAACGCTGAAAATCAGAAATATTCACACAAACTAAGGGTAATTAAAAGGATACTCTAAAATATTTTGAACCATCAGCGACAAATTGCTATATTTAACTGTTTAATTACCGCATACAATGATAAAACATCAAGTATTAATAATTCTCCTCTGTATTGTAATAGTTGGATGGGTTGCCTATAGGGTAAAAGAACGTAAACGATCTAAAGAAAACAACACCGAAGAATAGCAATGCCCTTTACCTACGATTACCCTCGAATGCTCGTTACTGTTGATGCTTTAGTATTCCTTAAAGACACCTTTAATAGCTATAAAATATTGCTAATCGTACGTAAAAACAATCCATTTAAAGGATATTTTGCGCTACCTGGTGGCTTTGTCGATATGGATGAAACCCTAAAAGATGCTGCAACTCGTGAACTATTAGAGGAAACAGGCTTAAAAGGTGTTGAACTAAATCAACTTTATGCTTTCGATTCTATTGATAGAGATCCTAGAGGAAGAAACCTTTGCGTAGCATTTTACGGAATAACTTCAGTTGAGAATTCAACTGTTACGGCAAGTGATGATGCAGAAAAAGCACTCTGGTTCGATGTAAAAAACTTACCTAAGTTGGGTTTTGATCATTTTGAAATAATTCAGTTTGCATTAAATAAAATAGGAGTTTAAGATAGAACCTAAACTCCCTGTAATATCAATTAAATAATCATTCCTGCTCCTACTGTAATATTTGTTGCTTCATCAATAATCACTAGACTTCCAGTAAATCTATTTTGTCGATAAGAATCAAAGAAAAGTGGCTTTGTTGTACGAATGGAGATGCAACCAATATCGTTCAATCCAATGGAGTTACTGTCGTAAAGCTTATCAAGCGTGTTAATATCTACTTTATACTTAACCTCTTTAATCATGCATTTCAGGTCGCTTGTTGTATGCTTAACAATATACTTACCTCCGGTAACCATTGGTTTTTCACTCAACCAGCATATCATCAAATCGATATCTTGGCCCTGGCGAATGCCATTCTCAGCCGAAACTAACATACAACCCCGGCTAATATCCAAATCATCTTCCAACGTAATTGTTGCCGATTGTGGAGCCGAAATTACATCAAAAGAATCCTTATAAAGGTCAATAGTCTTAATTTTTGAAGTAAAACCCGATGGTAATACCTTAACGGTATCGCCAACTTTAAATGAGCCACTTGCCATACGACCAGCATAACCACGGTAATCGTGATACTCCGTTGACTGCGGACGAATTACATATTGCACAGGAAAACGAGCATCAAGCTGATTGTAATCGTTTGATATGTAGATGTTTTCAAGTAGATACATTAAGGTTGGACCATCGTACCAATCCATTTTTGTAGATCTGTCCACTACGTTATCGCCAAGAAGCGCACTAATTGGAATAAACCTAACATCATGAATGTCAAGGAGGGTTGAAAAATCCAAAAACCTTTTCTGAATTGAAGCAAAAACCTCTTCTCTGAAATCAACTAAATCCATTTTGTTAACGCAAACAATAACATGAGGAATCCTTAGTAACGATGCGATATATGCATGCCTAATGGTTTGCTCTATTACACCATGCCTCGAATCAACAAGTATTATTGCCACATTAGCAGTAGATGCTCCAGTAACCATATTACGCGTATATTGTATATGTCCAGGAGTATCGGCGATAATAAATTTACGTTTGGGAGTATTAAAATAACGATAGGCAACATCAATGGTTATACCCTGTTCACGCTCAGCACGAAGCCCGTCAGTAAGTAAGGCCAGATTTACATACTCTTCGCCCTTTTTTATGCTTGCCTTTTCAATAGCATCTAGCTGATCCTGAAAAATTGCCTTCGAATCGTAAAGGAGCCTTCCTATTAATGTGCTTTTTCCATCATCTACACTTCCTGCGGTAGTAAATCGCAGAAGTTCCATATCAAGATATGCTGAAGTTATTATATCTTTTTCCATCCTTTTAATCATTAAAATTTAAACGCATAGGTTCGAAGTTGCAAAGAAAAACTTAGCGTCTTAGTGTTCTTAGCGTTAAAAATACCCTTCAATTTTTCGATCTTCCATTGCAGCCTCAGAGCGCTTATCATCGGCACGCCCACCACGTTCGGTTACACGTGTTGCAGCAACTTCGCGAATAATATCCTCAAGAGAGTTTGCTATTGAATCGAGGGCACCAGTGCAAGTTGCATCACCAATGGTTCTAAAGCGGATAATCCTTTTCTCAACCTTTTCAGATTCCTTTATTTTCATAAAGGGAGTTTTGGCATATAAAATGCCATCGCGCATAAAAACCTCGCGTTCATGCGAAAAGTAAAGGTTAGGTATGGCAATATTTTCGAGTAGTATGTACTGCCAAACGTCCATTTCGGTCCAGTTACTGATTGGAAATACCCTAAAATGTTCGCCGATATTCTTTCTACCATTAAATAAGTTCCAAAGTTCAGGTCGTTGATTTTTTGGGTCCCACTGGCCAAATTCATCGCGATGCGAAAAGAAACGCTCTTTTGCACGTGCCTTCTCCTCATCCCTACGGCCACCACCCATAGCGCAATCAAACTTCAGATCTTCAATACCATCAAGTAGCGTAACCGTTTGCAATTTATTCCGGCTAGCTGTATACCCTGTCTCCTCAACTGCCCTGCCCTTATCAATTGAATCTTGCACGTAGCGAACTATCATATTCACACCCGATTCCTCAGTTAGCCAATCTCTAAATTCAATAGTTTCCTGAAAGTTATGCCCAGTATCGATATGCATTAATGGGAATGGTACTTTAGCAGGGAAAAATGCCTTTCGCGCTAAATGAAACATGATTATGGAATCCTTACCCCCGCTAAAAAGCATAACTGGGTTCTCAAATTGAGCAGCAACCTCGCGAATAACATAAATTGACTCCGCCTCGAGTTCGCGTAAGTGGTTAATTGTAAACTTCTTCATTCTTACTAATCAATATACTACAAAAAACAAAAAGCTTTATAAAAAGTTGCGCAAGGTAGAAAAAACTTATGAAAATATTAATAGCAGAACATTAAATATTGAATATTAATGTCTTATAATAAAAAAAAAGGTGTACCCTAAGGCACACCCTTTTAAAATAAATGTAATAACTATTTATTGATGTGTTAAAAGATAGTTTTGAACACCAAAACTACCAGCATCAACAGTTAGATTAGCTTTAAACTTAATTTGAGTTGTACAAGTTAATAAATCACCAGCAAGTGATGATAAATAACCATTAGCATAACCCCATAAGTTATCAGTAATTTTTTGTTTAGCAGGAGTAAATGCTAGTACAAATGTAAATGGATCGTACTCAAAATATAAGTCGTAAGCTGGTTCGGTAATACCTGTTCCACTATAAAAATCCTTTAAAATAAATCCATAGGTCTTTGCAGGATCTTTAACAACCTCAACTACGCAATCATCAGCTGGGTCACCATCTGACATATCGTATAAACCTACGAAATCATCAAAATTAAGAGGGCAAACTACGCTATAAGTAACATAAGCGCTTACACCAGGCACATTTAATAAAGACTGAGCATAGCTTGAATAGTTAGGATCGTTACCGTCAACTACTCTACCTGATGCTAGTGTGTACCTTGGATAAATTTTGAAAGCATTACCAGGTACTACTTTAGCTAAATCTTTTTTTGTAGCAGCAGCTAGTTTAGCCCAAGTAACATCAATATTAAGTGGGAACGTTGTGATATTTGCTTCTACAACGCCTGCAGAATCACGATGGAACACCAGTTGATCTACACCATTAACTTTAACAATGCTTCCATAAATTACCATTATATCCAAAGATTGTGGTTGATCTGGCCAGAAAAGGCTAACGTTTAGTTTACCATGGAAAGCTGCAGGATCTGAACTAGACACAGAATAGTCTCCGGTTAAATCTTTCTTAATTAGAGGCAGAACCGCATTCTCCATTGTTGGCATGTTTAGGTCTGA
>JBPXJX010000205.1:0-3246 GCA_051715525.1 Bacteroidales bacterium | reverse complement strand
TCTTATTGACATGGTTCATAAAATAAAGCAATCCTAATATTCTGGCAAGGAAAAAAACCGCTAATCCTAACGAAAGGTTATGAAGGTTTAGCGCAGCCTCAAGCCCATGCCAAGGCGTTTGCCACGATGAGATAATTGGGTTAGCGATGTTGGTGAGGTTTAGCTTATTCACAGAGAACATCGAACCTGTAAAGAATGTGGCTACAGCAGTTCCAAGCAGAATTGTTCCAAGCAAACCGTTGATTTGTAGAAATGCCTCGTAAGTACGATGCCCTAAAAAGTTGTTGGGCTTAGTTCGGAACTCGTAGGAAACCGCTTGGATAATAAAGCAGAACAGAATTGCAATCCATACCCAGTAGGCTCCACCAAAACTAGTGGAGTAAAACAATGGGAACGAAGCAAAGAATGCTCCTCCAAAAGTTACAAGGGTTGTGAATGTTAACTCCCATTTACGGCCAAGGGCATTAACGAGCACCGTGCGCTCATCTTCAGTTTTTCCTAATGTGTAAATCAGTGTTTGTCCTCCTTGTACAAAAAGGAGAAAAACGAGTATTGCGCCTAGCAGCGAAATAATTAACCACCAGTATTGTTGTAATAAGATATATGTGCTATCGATCATGACTAGTGTCCTCCCTCTTTTGGTCCGTTTTTAATCTGTTTAAACATAATCTTCAGCTCGGCAATGAGGAGCGTTGTGAAGATAGCAAGGAATAGGAAGAAGGTTACCTGAACAGCACCAACACCAATTCGCGAAACAGCAGCTATAGTTGGCAAAATATCTTGAATTACCCATGGCTGACGCCCAACCTCGGCTACTATCCATCCAGCCTGACTTGCGATATATGCTAATGGAATCATCAAAATTGATGCTCTAAGAAGCCATCGCTTTTGGGCAATATCTTTTTCTAATACAAGGTAAAGAACCAAAGCGAAGAAAACGATGAATAGTAAACCAATTCCAACCATAATTCTAAAGCTATAAAAAACTAAAGGAACCATTGGAATTAATGAGGAAACATCTTTTATGTAGCCATACCCAAAGTATTCGAAATTCTCGTCAAGGATTTTCTTATGATACTCCATCATCTCCTTGTTGCCCATATCTGATGCTGCTTTATAATCGGCAAGCGCTTGAATGGCAAGTTTTCCTTTCTCGATTTTTTGGGCAGCTGGAAGAGCAATGGCGTCTTCGCCATTTTTATTCTTGTAAGTATATCCTCCCTCAATTATATCCTTAATGCCTGGAACAAATGCATCTTTGTCGTGATGACCAAGTATTGAAAGCATTTTTGGAACTTCTATTTTGAAAAGATAATCGTCTTTATCGTCATTATAGGTTTTGCCTGGAGTAGGGACGCCAATAACCACTAAGCCAACACCCTCTTTGCCCTTGTAAAGACCTTCCATTGCAGCCAATTTCATTGGCTGTTTTTGCGCCACTTGGTAGGCCGAGCCATCGCCAGTTAAACCAACAAAAATTGATGATAAAAGCCCGAAAACTGAAGCAATTATTATGCTTCGCTTAGCCAAAAGTATATGCCTATTTTTTAGCAGATACCATGCGCTTATGCCAACTACGAATGCCGATGCAAGCAAGAATCCTTGTGAAATGGTATGCAGAAATTTATTAACGGCTACAGGCGAAAGTAGGACATCCCAAAAGTTGACCATCTCGTTACGAGCTGTATCGGGGTTGAAATGCATCCCTGCTGGGTACTGCATCCAAGCGTTGGCAACCAAAATCCAAAGCGCCGATAGGTTTGCCCCAATGGCCACAAGCCATGTAGACATAAGGTGAAATTTCTTGCTAACCTTATTCCAGCCAAAAAACATTACGGCAATAAAGGTCGTCTCCATGAAAAAGGCCATAATTCCTTCGATGGCCAGCGGAGCGCCAAAGATATCGCCAACAAACCACGAGTAGTTGCTCCAGTTTGTTCCAAACTCGAATTCGAGTATAATACCTGTTGCAACGCCAATGGCGAAGTTTATCCCAAACAGGGTCATCCAAAACTTGGTGATTTTTTTCCACTCCTCATCGCCCGTTTTAACGTAAAGCGTTTCCATAAAGGCAATGATAAAGCCTAATCCAAGCGTTAATGGTACAAAAATCCAATGGTACATCGCTGTGAGCGCAAACTGCGCTTTCGACCAGTCGACCACTGAAAGATCCAAACTATCAGTCATAGAAAGGGTTATTTTTTATTTGTTAATTGTTCAATTACATGATTACTTCGCTCTTCATCCGTTTTGTAATTCTTCTTTAGTAAATCTGGAAAAAAGAAGATTTTAAGTACGAAAAAGATGATGAATAACTTAATGATGATTATTATCCAAAGCGTTTTACCGACGGTCATGCTCTTGAAACCATCGTAGTAAAGGTGGAATATTTTATGAAAAATATTATTCTTCATGTTGTTTACCTTCCAACAAAATTAGGCTTTTTATAGTATTTAAGAATAGTTCATCTTAAAAAACTTTGTTAACCTACTAACACAAAACTTTCAAAAAAGATTAGCTAGTGTGAAGAAATCACTGAAAATAGTCGAATATTTTTTCAATAATCTCTAAGCCAGCTCTTTCTCCTTTATCCTCAAATATCAATTTTTTTGATTTATCGAATAGCTGAACATGAACAATGGAGTCGATACTTTCCTTAATATGTCTCGACATATCCCCTTGCACAGGGGCTTTAAGCACGCCTGAACTATTTGAGGTTGAGGTCATTTTTAGAGTGTAGTTCTTGTTCTCGAATTCGATACTTAGCTCATTGGCTGAATGGGAAATGGTTTTAATCTTGGCGTTATTGTAAGTGCAAAATCGATAAAAACGCCCATTTAGATGCAGGAAGCAAATGAACCCAATGAAAAACTTTCCCATCCAAGGAATTTTGGCAACAGAAACAAAAAGTGAGGTATCATGATCTTTGAAAGAGTTGGAGTGGAGCCAAATCCATGCCTCTGGAAATGATGTACCCCAATCCTTTTCGATATAGCCTTTCCCATTATCAAAATTGATGATGTTTTCGTTAATGGTTAATTCTCCATGCAGGGAATGATTTACCGATACAATACCATGGTTGCACTCCATGAATGGGATGTACGAATACCATCCCATAATGCTTGGAGATATCAGCGTTTTTGGATATTTAGTGATATTTGAGAAGTCAATTCTGCCCTTTACTTTTATCTCTTTATCATCAATATTAATATCGATGTACTTGTCGGTAAAAGTTGAGGCGCCAAA
>JBPXJX010000204.1:0-6309 GCA_051715525.1 Bacteroidales bacterium | reverse complement strand
TTTGATTGCTTTATTTAGGCTTTCAGTCTCATCGCCTTCGATACTTGAGTAGATTGCATCTTTTGCATTCTTGCGGATATTGCTTGCCGCATCGTAAACGAATACGTCAAGTATATCTCTGTTAACTGCATTAGCACCTTTTAAACCTTCTAATTTCTGAACTCTTAATAATAGTGATTCAGCAATGTAAAGGTCCATAATCATATTTGCAAGGTTGTTAACCACCTCTTGTTCGCTCATAAACTTCTTACCAAGAGCCTTGTTTGTGCTGTAAACAGCTAGCATAACAGCTTTCTTGAAGTTCTTTATATAACGAAGTTTTTGCTCAAAGTAGCTTTCGCCTGCTTTTGCACCATCGTTAATACCGCTAAGGTTATTGTATAACGCTTCAGCTGGGCCGAATAGGTCATAATCACCTTTAAGAGCACGTTTTGTAGCACTTTCAACAACAAGTAAACGGTTGATTTCGTTTGTTCCTTCGAAAATACGGTTGATACGAGAATCACGGTAACCTTTATCGATGTTCATCTCAGCAGAGTAACCCATACCACCATGAACCTGAACTCCCTCATCAACAACGTAATCTAACATCTCAGAACCATAAACCTTAAGGATTGCATCCTCAACAGCATAGTGGCTGATAGCATCAATTGCTGCTTTACCGTAATCGCAACCTTCTGATTTATATCTATCTAATAGAATATCAACATCTTGACTTACACGATAGATAGCTGATTCGTGAGCATACGCTTTGATAACCATTTGAGCCAATTTATGCTTAATAGAACCAAAGTTTGAAATATGGATATTGAACTGTTTACGCTCATTGGAATATTTAACAGCATCGGTAATGGTTTGCTTTGCAGCACCAATTACGTTTGCTCCAAGTTTCATACGACCCATGTGAAGAATGCTTAGAGCAATACGGAAACCTTCGCCACGTCCACCGATTAGGTTCTCAACAGGAACTTTAACATCGTTATAGTAGATTTGAGTTGTAGATGACCCTTTAATACCCATCTTGTGCTCATCTGGACCAATTACAACGCCTGGCCAGTTGCTCTCAACGATGAAAGCGCTTAAAATACGATCGTTATCAATTTTTGCAAAAACAACTTGAGTATCGCTAAAACCACCGTTGGTAATCCACATCTTTTGTCCGTTAAGGATATAGTGTTTACCATCTTCAGAAAGTTTAGCATTTGTTTTGCCTGAGTTAGCATCGCTACCTGCACCTGGCTCGGTTAAGCAGTAAGCACCGATAAGTTCACCAGTTGCTAAACGAGAAACGTATTTTTGACGTTGCTCCTCGTTACCATAATACATAATAGGCATTGTACCAATACCGCAGTGGCACATGTAAGCAACAGAGAATGAATAACCTGCGCCAGTTGTTTCGGCTACAAGCATTTGGGTTGCAAAGTTTTGTCCAAAACCATTGTATTGCTCAGGTATTGCAACTCCTAACATTCCAAGTTCACCTGCTTTATGAAGGATGCTTTTCATTAAAGCCCTATCACCCTTTTCAGTCTTCTCAAGGTTAGGATAAACTTCGGTTTCAAGAAAATCGCGACAAGTTTGAGCAATCATTCTTTGTTCTTCATTAAACTCCTCAGGAATGAAAATGCTATTAGCATCAACATCTTTTACAAGGAATTCACCACTTTTTAGGTTTGTATTTTCCATTTGTTTGATGGTTATTATGATTTATTATAATCCAAGTGAAATAGCAATTAACTCTGCAATATCGTAATTCTTAATCTCATCCTCTTTATTCTTGTACTTAAGACCATCGGTCATCATGGTCATACAGAATGGGCAAGCAGTAGCAATAATCTTTGGGTTGGTTTTAAGAACATCCTCAGTACGCTCAATAAAAACCTCCTTATTCCCATGCTCAGCCTCTTTGAACATCTGAGCACCACCAGCACCACAGCAAAGAGCAAAGCTCTTATTGCGTTCCATTTCAACATAGTTAGTTGTCATGGCTTTAAGTAGGTGACGTGGTTCATTGTAGATATCGTTTGCACGGCCTAAATAGCAAGGATCGTGGAAAGTGATTCTATCGTTATTTAAGGTTGAAGCATCAATCTTAAGTTTACCCTCTTCCATATACTTATCGAGCAGCTGAACATAGTTGATCACCTCGTATTTACCTCCTAAATCGGGATATTCATTCTTAAAGATGTTGAAGCAGTGAGGGCAAATGGTAATAATCTTGGTAACCTCGTACATCTTAAAAATCTCGATATTCTGAAGTGCTTGCATCTGGTAAAGCATCTCGTTTCCAGCCCTACGAGCAGGATCGCCAGTGCATGATTCCTCTTTACCAAGTACAGCATAACTAACATTGAGATGTGTAAGAATTTTTGCAAAAGCACGAGCTACCTTTTTATATCTATCGTCGTAAGCGCCAGCACAACCAACCCAGAAAAGATACTCTGGTTTTTCGCCTTTAGCGAAAAGATCGGCCATTACTGGTACTTCTATTTTACGTGTTTCCATTTATTCGTTATTTGTTGATCGTTGTTCGTTAATCGTGAAAAGTTAAAAGTTAATCGAAATAAAAGATATTGATTATTGTCTGACTTCTGAATTCTGTCTTCTCTAACTTCTTCTATTTCACATTCATTTCTAAATCTACAGCCCAAAGCAATCTATCTTCCGAAGAATACTGCCAGGGTGCACCATTGTTCTCGATATTGCTGAAAACACCTTTTAGCTCACCTGGAGCAGAACCCTCTTCCATCACTAAATAGCGACGCATATCGATAATTAATGTTGGATGATTTATATTGATTGGACACTCTTTAGCGCAAGCGTTACAGGTTGTACAAGCCCATAGCTCCTCCTCGGAGATATAATCGCGAATTAACGATTTGTTATCGGTATAATCCTTGCCATTCTTAACGAGCATAGGGCCTTTCTCCTTCATACGAGCACGTAAATCCATAATTACTTTACGTGGAGAAAGTTTTTTACCAGTGATGTTTGCAGGGCAAACAGAGGTGCAACGACCACATTCGGTACATGCCAATGAATCAAAGTAATTCTTCCACGATGCATCCTCACAATCCTTAACACCAAAACGCTCAATTGGCGCATCAGCAGCAGGAGCAGCAAACGCTGCGTTTGGATCCATCATCAGCCTAACCTCACTGGTTACATTATCCATGTTAGGAAGTTTTCCAAGAGGTTCAAGCCTTGATAAGAAAACATTTGGAACCGACATGAATACATGGAAGTGCTTTGAGTAGGGAAGCATATTCGCAAAAGCGAATATTAAAAGAATATGCATCCACCAGTAAATCTCATATTGAACCAAAGTCGATTCAACTGATAAACCAGAGAATATTGCTGATAAATATTGACTAACTGGATATACACCCTCAATTGTTCCTCCAATCAATGAGGTATGAGCCACATATGCTGAGTTCATTCCTAAAAGCGAAAGCATCAGCAAAAGGATAATTGAAAGAGCAACATTTGCATCGAGGTGAGAGATTTTTTTCATCTCAATTCCCTCGAAACGCTTAACATGTAGGAAAACCCTACGGAAAAGGAATACTGCAATTGAAATGGCAATTAGCAAAGCGAAAATATCGCCTGATGCCATAATAATATTATAAAGAACGCCTAGAAATTTCAACGATTTTTCGATACCGAAAAGGCCATCAATAACCATCTCGATACTACCAATAAGAATTACACAGAACCCCCAAAAAACGAGAGCGTGTAAGAAACCAAGGATAGGTCTGCGGAAAATTTTTGTTTGTCCGAATGCAACCTCCATCATCACGCCAAAACGCTTTCCAAAATCACGAACTGGAAATGCTTTTTTAGTTAATTTAAAGAAGCTGATTATTCTAAGGATGGTAAATGTGAAAGCACCCAAAGTGATAAGCAGCGCAATTGCAAAAACGATTTGTTTCATTGTATTTTATTAAAATGAAAAACCTGACAGGCTTTTTACCTGTCAGGCTTGTGTTTTATACTATTTACCTTTTGCTTCCTTAACAGCTTCAACTAGCTTAGGAAGAACCTTGCTAGCATCACCAACAATACCGTACTGAGCAGCACCAAAGATAGGAGCATCCTTATCGGTATTAATTGCAACGATATACTTCGATGAGCTAACACCAGCAATGTGCTGAGTTGCACCAGAGATACCAATAGCAAAGTATAGGTTTGGAGCGATAATCTTACCAGTTTGACCAGTATGCTCTTCGTGAGGTCTCCAACCCTCGTCAGAAACTGGACGAGAACAAGCAGTAGCCGCGCCTAAAAGGTTAGCAAGCTCTACAAGTGGACCCCAGTTATCAGCCGATTTCATACCACGACCACCAGAAACAACGATTTCGGCATCGGTAATTAAAATCTTACCTGTTTGCTTTTGAACCTCTTTAACTTGAGTTTTTACTATTGAACCATCAACTTGAACAGAAGCATTCTCGATTGAAGCAGCGTTAGCAGTTTCAATCAAATCGAATGAGTTTTGAGCAAGGGTGATAATTTTAACATCGGTTTTAAGCACCAAGTGAGCGTAAGCATTACCAGAGAAAGCTCTCTTGTAAACGGTAAATGGGTTAGCATTTAAAGGTAATTGGCTAACACCCGCTCCAATAGCGGCTTTTAAACGAACCGAAAGTCTTGGAGCAAGGCCTTTTCCTGTATTATTGTTTGATAGAACAATAACTTTTGAACCCTCTTTTTGTGCTATTTCAGCAATAACGCTGGTATATGCTTGGTTATCGAGGCTTTTAAGCGCATCGTTATTAACGCTAATTACCTTTTTAACACCGTAGTTTCCTAATTTCTTTAATTCGCTTTCGTCAACATTACCAATAGATAAAGCAACAGCGTTTGTGTTGAGCATCTCAGCTACTTTTGAAGCGTATGATGCCAACTCGAAAGAAAGTTTCTTAAACTTTCCATCCCAATTCTCGGTAAATACTAGAACTGACATATCTTATATTGTTATTTACGATTGATAATGGATTAGATAATTTTTGCTTCGTTCTGTAAAAGTTCGATAAGCTGTTTTGGATTTTCAGCATCAACAAACTTACAAGCAGCACGTGCTTTTGGCATTTCGAAGCTTTCAACTGCTGTTAATGGTTCCACAGCAATAGGCTCATATAATTTGATAGGCTTTGTACGAGCCATCATAATTCCACGCATAGCAGCAATACGAGGCTCTTTAGCAATACCTTTCTGAACAACAGCAACGAAAGGAGCTGGAACTGTTACAACCTCTTTACCGCCATCAATTTCACGATTAATAACAACCTGACCGTTCTCAATTTTTAAAGAAGAAACAGCAGAAACCGAAGGCATACCTAAGAACTCCGAAAGCATTCCACCTACGGTTGAGCCGTTAAAATCGCTCGATTCGATACCGCACATGATAATATCAAATTGTTCTTTCTTTACTACCTCCGCAAGCTGAGCTGCAACAAAATATGCATCAGCGGGCTCCGCATTAACACGGATTGCATCGTCGGCGCCAATTGCTAAGGCTTTACGAATAGTTGGTTCAGCAGCTGCGCTACCAACGTTAGCAACGGTTACAGATTTAACACCTGTTGAAGCATCATCCTTCAACTCAAGCGCTCTGGTTAACGAGAGCTCATCCCATGGGTTGATAACCCACTGAATTCCATTTGTGTCGAGTTTAGTGTTACCATCAACAAACTTAACCTTTGTTGTGGTATCGGGAACATTACTGATACAAACTAAAATTTTCATTCGAATGTATTTTTAATTAAAAATTAATATTCACTATAGATTCGAATGGAACACCCTTGCTTTAATTCTGCCTTCTAATAATATTTCTTTAGAAGGGTGTTTCATCCTGTTAAGGTTTAATTATCAAATAAAATTGTCTTTCTAACAATTGTATAACAAATAGTTATATCCCAAAAAAGCATATTAAAACTTTAAAACGGGCGTACAAAGATAAAATAAAATGGAAAAATACCGCACCCAATTGTGTTAAGATAGAAATCATCTTATAATCAGTTTCTTGTCAATCGCTTGAAAACTTACGTAGATTAATTACTCCCAAAGATGAGCAGTGTCATCAACAAAATTAAGGTATTTGTCAACATCTATCAAACCATTTTTCTATTTTCCTGTTTTTCTATTTAGAATTAATACAAGGAGGGTTTGCATAATGGAAGAACAAATGAAAATAGTGGTTAATATGCTTAAGGAGAGAATTAAGCATAATCTTCAAATCATTAAAAAAAACGAGGTGGAGGTACGAAATATTTTAAGCCAGCCTGTTTCGAATACCCGATCGGAGCA
>JBPXJX010000203.1:0-4424 GCA_051715525.1 Bacteroidales bacterium | reverse complement strand
TAACTACATAGAAAGTAGGAAAAAAAGACCCTTGAATTGTGTTTCGAGACATAGAAATTTGATCTTCCAAATATAATCCCACAGGGGTTCTTCTTAAGGTAATATCGAAAAGATTAAATGCAGAATCAAATATTTTTGAATAACCTCTGCTTTCAAAAGCATGGTACATTGACCAAAAAACTGCATAAGATTTGGGATTATGATATATATAGTTCAAACTTAATGAATTCTTTTTTTCTTGCAATTGCTTTCTTTTAGATTCAATACTATCATTAGAATTTTTGAGAATAAGTTTATCAAAATCCTCTTGAAGAATTGAAAATTTTGATAAATAATTATTTACAAATTCCTTATTTGTTATTGAATTACTTTTTGGTTTTAGAAAAAAACTATCAATCTTTAATTCGATAGATTGTGTGTCAGGATCAATAAAGAAAAGGTCACTTCGTCTTTGCCCAATTAAATAAACATAAGCTGCAAATGGATATGGAGTTAACCCATTAAAAGTAAATTTTCCATTGTCTAAAATAACAGAATCTTCAAATACTTTAAAATTTGTATCATGCTGTGAATATAAGAGTTTAACAGACCCATTATTTAGCCCATGAATTACTCCATTTATTTTGAAAGGCTTTGTCTGTGATATAACTCTATTACACAAAAGAAAACAAAAAAAGTATAAAGCAATTTTCATAAATGATAGATTAAAAGGGAATATTAACTCTTTATTATTTTGATTAAAATAAATTGAGTCTACTATTCGTAATGAGTTTAAAAACTTATACTAGAAAATAAATTACTCGGTAAAAAATAATAGCTATTGAATCATTTCTGATACAATAGCCATATCATTATGTACTTTTAGCAAAGTGGGTGAGAGCAATCACTACAAAAATTGGCAGTACCTCCTTTTTCGCATTTACAATAACCTGTACCACAAGTATCCCCCACAGTAGTACAAACTGCTAAACTACAACCTCCTTCTTCTACACTACCCCCTTTTAATTTAAGCATTTGTTCTTTGCTAAGACTTTGGAAATTTTTTAAATTAATTTTACTTTGTTTCATTTTAAAAGTTTTATTTGATTTTAAATTTTACCTACTCTTTTAAAGGTTTTCGGTATTACCCTTCTTTGGCCAAAAGAAACTATAATATTTTTATTAAATCTTCGATAACATACCCTTCAGGGAGCCTATGCTGATTAAAGAAATAGGTCGGTGTATGCGTAACGTCAGCATCAATACACCAATTTTTCATTGCAATAATATTAGAATTTATAACCTCCAATGAATGTTCATTTCCCTGCAAATCATTTATTAATGGAAATTGGGCAATAAAATGTACAAGAGATTTTTTTGACATTCCATACCACACTCTTAATGCTTGTTCAGTTTTTAATTTATCACCTTCACTTGCGAGTGATAATAAATGAGTTATAATTGATCGTGATCTATCATCTGCATCATTAAACTTAAATAAAATTTTAACTTTTAAATTACTATTAGTTCTTAAAAGATTTTCAAGTTTATTGTGTGCTTTTGAACAGGGTCCGCAGTATGGGTTACAAACTTTAATAATCGTATTTGTCGCTTCTGAATTTCCCATTGTGATTCCAATATCTTGCCAATTATTAGGCACATTACTATTCTGCTTTAAAAGACTAAAAAAAACATCCTTATTAAAATGAATACGATTATATGCAGATTTATAAATGCCATAATTTTTCGAATTATATAAAATTGGTTTTAGTAAGCACCAAAAAAAGATTGAAAAAAGAATACAACTTAAAAATAAATTTATATCAGCTGAAGTTAAATTAGCAACTTGAAAATCACTCCAAAAATTAATTAAACCCCATATGAATTCCAAAATCAATACCAATTGAATCATTAAACATAAAGGGCACCATTGCCGAACAATTTTCCATTGATAATAAATACTAAAAACTGTATAAGGAACTACCATACTATTAAATATTGCTAAATATTGAATCTTTATATCAAAAGATATTTTTGGAAGAATTAAAAAAGCTAATGAAGAAAAAAAATAAATTGCTCCAATTTCACTCCATGAGATACCAAATATTTTTGAGCCTTTACTATTTAAAACTGAATCACAATTAAATTGTTTTTCACCTAAACAAATATTTTTAATAAAATCATTGTTCTTATCTAAATCAAATAAGATAAGTAAGATTGAAACAAATAATCCTAGTGATTTTATTATAGCTATTGAACTAAATGAATAAATATTCTCAGTAGTAATTTGAAAAGAAAAAGATAATAACAACAATAAAAATCCTATTACTTGCAATAATCTTTTTCGATTTAATATTTTTTTTTCTTCTTGTTTTTTTATTTCATAATTTATGTCTCCACTGTTACTATTTGGCCTTACAACTAAAATAATACCTAGATAATTCTGCAAAAACTCTTTCTGGGAGATAGTATAATTATTCTTGCTGTTATAAAAAATTGAAATCGCATCACTTGTTATTTTAGTAACTAAAACAAAATCCTTTCCGACTTTTGGTACTTTTACATAGGCTATAAATGGTGGATCTAATTCAGTAAACTTTTCTTTGGGTACCTCATAAGCATCATTCTCAATTTTAAGAGTTGAAAATGTATCACTTAAGCTGTATAAGGAGGGGAAAAATGGATTATCTTGAATTGAATCAAAAAATGTGGTTTTTGTTACCTTTATGTTATACAATTCTATTAATTTAAATGCTACTTCTTTTAGTCTTGTATTGTATGATTGATACATATTTATTTTGTTTCAAAAATTAGTTTTAAATGACTTTCAAAGATTTTCTATTAATTGAGTATAACCTATTAAATATGAAAAGTCATTATAAACATCCCTATAAAATTTAACCTATCCAATTAATACCGGGGGGTAATTTTACCCCCCGCGCATTATTGAAAGCTATTTTCATACGTAAAAATCAACCAAGGGGGTAAAAATACCCCCCAGATCTATTGAATTATTTTCTTACAAAGTCATTACATACAATGGAAACGTATAAATCTTACCCACTAAAAGAAGGACTTCGTATTAATATAATGACATACAATTGTTGATTTTCAAAAGTTGATGTTTTTTTGCTATCAAAATAAGCCAATGGCAACTTCATCAGCTTTATCAAAAAACCCGTAAGAATAGAGATATTGATCCGACTACTGATATGGTATAGAATCCAACTGCGAATAAATTCTACACCCAAACGCCCAATAAACAAAGCCAGTTGAGCTAATAAAACAATATATACAAATTGAATATTTTGAGTGTTGATACCTACATCAACAACACTTTGTGTGAGAAAAGGAAATACCAATTGCAATAAACTACCCAGCATGACCCCTAAGAAAAGTTGGAATACCAGTTTTTTATGTGGCTTTATATAACCCCATAGTTGGTTAGCATGGTTGTTTGTTAACTCTTTAAAATCATGCCCGTAATTGGCATTATAAAAGTTTTGACCAGGTTCTAGAATTAAGGCAATACCTGTAGAATCTCCATCCTCATTTTTATCACTTATCCATTTTTGTAAGAACAGCTCTTTGCTGATGGTAATAATCCCTTTTGCTGGATCAGCTATTGTGATGTTTTTTGGCTTTGAAAAAAAAGCCCTCTTTTGTGGTGGTAAAACAATGAAATGGTTTTGCCACCAATGCAGTATTGCGGGTTTTGGCGCTTCTTCAATTAATTTTTCAAAATTCAACTTTAACCCAGATGTTTGAAAACCAATCTTTTCAGCAGCATCACTAATACCTAATAAATTAACTCCCTCCTTACCTATCTCTGTTAACTCCCTTAACTTCTCTAAAGCAAATACACGACCATAGTACCTACTTATCATATACAAACAAGTAGGACCGCAGTCCATTTAGTCTTTTTGGAGTTGTAGAAGAAAAAGGGAGCGCAATAGTAATATGATTTAAAAAAAATTCAGCCTGATTAATACTAAATGAATTGACTAAGAAGGGAGAAATAAATGTGTCATTTAACCTAAGTATTAACCAAAAACTCTAGATTCTAACCAGAAGGACTTTGTTATTAATATTACTTCCTATTATTTAAGATTATTATCAATGATTTTTTTGATTTCCTTATATGTTAAATCAAAGCCCAAAATTTTCCCATCCCTATTAATAAGGATGTTTGATGGCACTGCAGTTATATCATAATAGGAAGAAAGCGTACCATTTTTATATTTCGTGTCAATTAACTGTAACCATTTTATCTTATCCTTTACTACAGCTGCTCTCCAATATTCTAGATTATCATCAAAGGAAATACCAATAATATCAAATTGAGATCTTTTATAAGAATTAAATAATTTGACCACTTCTGGATGCTTTTCCCTACATGGAGCGCACCAGGAAGCCCAGAAATTTATTAAAACAATTTTACCAGC
>JBPXJX010000202.1:0-1116 GCA_051715525.1 Bacteroidales bacterium | reverse complement strand
TTTGTATCGAGAACTCTTGATTTGTGATTGATGGGTAAACTTTCAACAATGAATTTTACAATTGGTCTTGGTGTAAAATATTGTCCGAAATCGCCACGAAAATAGCTACCCATAAAAGTCTCAAAAGCTTTTCCTTTACTATCGAGGTCGGTTTTATTCAGATTTATTCGTTGGAAGTACTTAACAATGGTTAGCGTTTCCTGAGCTGAAAGAGATATACCATCCTTAAAGACTTCGGGAGCCTCTTTTTCTCCAATAGCATATATTTTCTTAATCCTCTTTAATAAATCTTCGGGTTCTTCATCTCTGAATATCTGAAATTCGTAAGGTTGTCCAATTTTTCTTGGATTTTTCTCATCCCAAATTTTACAGAAAATGAGTTTGTCCAATTCATCAAAAGCAACGCTTGGGTTTCTCTGTCCACCACCCCAAAGAGCTTGATGTGATTGAATGAAAATCTTTGTAAGTTCACTTTCACTTACAACCTCAAGTTCAAAGAATTTCTGTTTTTTATCAAGTTCGGGTTCGCTTGTAATTTCAGTTTCGTCGGTGTCGCTTTGAGAAATGCCACCTTTTACATATTTGTAAGGCGCAAGTTTACTAACTCCAAACTGTGGGATATCAGGAATTTCAATTCTGCTTTTAGGCTTCTTATCGGGAACTTCGTAATACTGATTTTTAATGCGTGATGTTGTCCAAACGTATTTAGCACCTTCGGCAACAGCATAGCTGTATGCCTGGTCAACTGCAATATTAAATTGTTGGTCGGTTAAGTCTTCCTTTTTACATTCAATTAAAATATACGTTTCTAAACATTCATCATCATTGTAAACAATTATATCCGCTTCTTTAGTTTCTGAACCCATCTGCACAGAAACGTACTGCTTAATTCTATTTACAAGATAACCGTAAATCAAAACTAGAGTTAGGAATGTTTCTGCTTGTACTTTCTCTTCGGGGTTGTTGTAATTTTTCTTTTTATTCTGATAGATGTATGTTATGAAGTTGCGGTTTTCGTCAAAACGAATTAACCCTTTTTCTAGACCTGTTTCAATAATGTTCATTCTTTTATGTCTTGAAGTTAAATATGACGCTAAATTAACTTTATAATTCTCA